>DASZZT010000130.1:0-3646 GCA_035543275.1 Luteimonas sp.
GAGGAACACCAGCGGAAACTCCAGGCCCTTGGCCGAATGCAACGTCATCAATTGCACGCCGTCCTCCCCGGACTGCGTCTGGCCCTCGCCGGCCTCGAGTGCGGCGTAGGCGAGGAAGGCCACCAGTTCGCTCAGCGCTGCGGCTTCCTCGTCGTCGTCGCGCTGCACGAAGCGCGAGGCGACCGACACCAGTTCGTCGAGGTTGTCGGTACGCGAGTCGAGTTGGCCTCTCGACTCATTGGCGTAATGCACGCGCAGCCCGGAGCGTGCCAGCACGTGGTCGATCTTCTCCTGCAGCGGCAGTTCGGCGGTCTCCGCGGACAGCGCGTCGATCAGCGCGAGGAACGCCGCCAGCGCGTTGCGTGCGCGCGCCGCGAGCCCGGTTTCGCCCGCGATCCGGCGCGCGGCCTCCCACAAGGACTGTGAATCGGTGCGCGCGCGCCGGCGCACCTCGTCGAGCGTGCGCTCGCCGATCCCGCGCGTGGGCGTGTTGACCGCACGCTCGAACGCGGTGTCATCAAAGCGGTTGGCGACCAGGCGCAGGTAGGCCAGCGTGTCCTTGATCTCGGCGCGCTCGAAGAAGCGCTGCCCGCCATAGACGCGATACGGCATCTGCTCGGCCAGCAACGCCTCCTCGAACGCGCGCGACTGCGCGTTGCTGCGATACAGGATCGCGCTCTCGCCATGGCTACCGCCGTCGCGCACCCACTGACGGATGCGCTCGATCACGAAGCGCGCTTCGTCGATCTCGTTGTAGGCGGCGTACAGGTCGATCGCCTCGCCGTCGCCGCTGTCGGTCCACAGCTGCTTGCCGAGGCGGTCCGGGTTGTGGGTGATGACCGCGTTCGCGGCATTGAGGATGTTGGCACTGGAACGGTAGTTCTGCTCCAGCTTGAGCGTCGCTGCACCGGGGAAGTCGGCGAGGAACTTGTGCACGTTCTCCACTTTCGCGCCGCGCCAGCCGTAGATCGCCTGGTCGTCGTCGCCGACCACGAACACATGGCCGCTGTCGCCCGCGAGCAGGCGCACGAAGCCGTACTGGATCGCGTTGGTGTCCTGGAATTCGTCGACCAGGATTTCGCCGAAGCGATGACGGTAGTGCGCCAGCAGCGCCGGGCTGTCGCGCAACAACTCATGCGCGCGCAGCAGCAATTCGGCGAAATCGACCAGGCCGGCGCGGTCGCAACGCTCCTGGTACAGCGCGTAGGCGCGACGCATCGCATCGACCCAGGGATCCGCGCCCGGCTGCAGGTGCTGCGGACGCCGGCCCTCGTCCTTCTGCGCATTGATCCACCACGCGATCTGCCGCGGCGGGAAGCGCGCCTCGTCCAGTTCCAGTTGCTGCACCACGCGCTTGACCAGCCGTAGCTGGTCGTCGCTGTCGAGTACCTGGAAGGCTTCCGGCAGTTTCGCGTCCTGCCAGTGCAGGCGCAGCAAGCGGTGCGCGAGACCGTGGAAAGTGCCGAGCCACATGCCGCGGCTGCCGTTGCGCAACAGCGCATCGGCGCGCCCGCGCATCTCGCCGGACGCCTTGTTGGTGAAGGTCACCGCGAGGATGCCGTGCGCCGGCACGCGGTAGACCTCGTTGAGCCAGGCGATGCGGTGGGTCAGCACCCGGGTCTTGCCGGAACCGGCACCGGCCAGTACCAGGTAGTGCCCGGGCGGTGCGGTCACGGCTTCGCGCTGCGCCGGGTTCAAATCATCGAGCAGGTATGAGACATCCATCGCCGTATTTTACGGCCGCAACGGAGGATTCACCGGATCAGTGCGCGATTTGTTCGCGCGCGACGCTGCCAAGCGCAACGCAACGTTGCACGCGTGTCGACGGTTGCTGCGCTAGAGTCGCCGCTCCCTAAGACACGCGGTGCGATGATGATCGAACTGCATTACTGGCCGACACCCAACGGCCACAAGGTCACGATGTTCCTGGAGGAGCTTGTCGAGCTGCGGCAAGGCCTCGAATACGCGATCGAGCCGGTCGACATCGGCAAGGGTGCCCAGTTCGAGCCCGCGTTCCTGGCGATCTCACCCAACAACAAGATGCCGGCGATCGTCGATACCGCGCCGGCCGATGGCGGGGCGCCGATATCGGTGTTCGAGTCCGGCGCGATCCTGCTGTACCTGGCCGAAAAAACCGGGCGGTTCCTGCCGCGCGAGCTGCGCGGTCGCTTTGATGCGCTGCAGTGGCTGTTCTGGCAGGTCGCCGGGCTCGGGCCGATGACCGGCCAGCACGGCCATTTCGGCGTGTATGCGCCGGAGAAGATTGCGTACGCGATCGAGCGTTACACGCGCGAGGCGCAGCGCCTGCTCGGCGTTCTGGACACGCATCTCGCCGGTCGCGCCTTCATCGCCGGGGATGACTACAGCATCGCCGACATGGCCTGCTATCCCTGGATCGACCCGTACACCGACGCACCGCTCGATCTGGCGCCACTCCCGGAGGTGCGGCGCTGGCGCGCGGAGATCGCTGCGCGCCCGGCCACGCAGCGCGCCTACGCGCTGGCAACCCAGGTCAATCCCGACGCCGGCAAATCGCTGGACGACGAGGAGCGTCGGCTCCTGTTCGGCCAAGGCGTGCGGCGCTGACGCGCACCCGGGCGATCGCGGTCACTCCTGCGGCGGCTTCATCGCGTATTGCGCCGGTGGCGTGTTGCCGGCGAGGTAACGCACGAAATAATCCCAGCGCCGACGCATCATGTACGGCGCGGCGGCGCCGTAGCCGTGGCGTGCGTCGGGAATCATGATCAGGTCGAAATCCTTG
Source organism: Luteimonas sp. (assembly GCA_035543275.1). Lineage (GTDB taxonomy): Bacteria > Pseudomonadota > Gammaproteobacteria > Xanthomonadales > Xanthomonadaceae > Cognatiluteimonas. The sequence continues at coordinate 2,762 of DASZZT010000130.1, forward strand.
TTGGCCTTGATCAGCGCAGCGACCACCAGCAGCGTGTTCGACGGCGGCACGTTGTCGTCCAGGGTGCCATGCGCGAGCAGCAGATGGCCCTTGAGGTTGGCCACCTTGTTCTGGTTGGCCTGCGCGTCGTAATTGCTGTTGCCGTTCTTGCCCTTGGCCTCCAGGCCCTGCCATTTCTCGGCCCAGTCGTCCTCGTAGTTGCGGTTGTCGTGGTTGCCGCTCTCGGAGATGCCGACCTTGAAGACATCCGGATAGCTGAACATCGCATCGGCGGTCGCATAGCCGCCGCCGGAATGGCCCCAGATACCGACGCGGTCGAGGTCGATCCACGGATAACGTTTGCCGAGTTCGTGCAGGGCAGCGACCTGATCGGGCAGCGTGTTGTCGCCGATATCACCGTCGAACGCATCGTGGAACGACTTCGAGCGCCATGGCGTGCCGAGGCCGTCGATCGCGACCACGACGAAGCCGAGTTCGGCCAGCGCCTGGTGGTCGCTGCGCGCGGCGCTGAAGCTGCGGCTACCGACCGAACCGGTCTGCGGACCCGGATACACGTAATCGACGATCGGATACTTCTTCGATGGATCGAAGTGCGTCGGCTTGAACATCAACCCGTACAGTTCGGTCTTGCCGTCGCGCGCCTTGACCGTGAACGGCTCAGGCGGCATCCAGCCGCTGGCGCGCAGGCGCGAGATATCGGCGGTGGCGACGGTGGCGACGGCTTTGCCGTCATCGGCGCGGCGCAGCAACGTCACCGGCGGCGCCACCGGCGTGGAATAGCTATCGACGAAATACGCGCCATCCGGCGACAGCGTGATCCTGTGGTCGGCCGGTTCCGGCGTCAGCAGGACCGGCGCACCGCCATCCAGACCAACCTTGTAGAAC
>DASZZT010000131.1:0-3377 GCA_035543275.1 Luteimonas sp.
TCGTTGCAGTATCGCCTTGCAGTTCGTTTCTATCGCAACGCCAGTGGTCGCGAACCAGTGCACGAGTGGCTGGGTGCCTTGTCCAAAGCGGACAGGAAGTCGATCGGCGAGGACATCAAGACCGTGCAACTGGGCTGGCCGTTGGGCATGCCCTTGGTGCGCAAGCTGGAGCCGAACCTGTGGGAGGTCCGGATGGATGTGAAGCACGGCATCGCCCGCGTCCTGTTCACTACGGTGGATCAGGCGATGGTGCTGCTGCACGGCGTGATCAAGAAATCGCAGAAGTTGCCGCAACCGGATCTCGATCTGGCGCGCAGCCGCATGAAGGAGACACGGCATGGCTACCAATAAACACATCGGCTCCGACTTCGACGCCTTCCTGCAGGAACAGGGGCTGCTGGAGGAAAGCTCGGCGGTCGCGCTCAAGCGGGTCATCGCCTGGCAGCTTGCCGAGGCGATGAAGGCGCAGGGCGTGACCAAGTCGGCCATGGCCTCGCGCATGCAGACCAGTCGCTCGCAACTGGATCGCGTCCTCGGCGCACACGGCAGCGGCATGACGCTGGAAACCCTGAGCCGTGCAATCGATGCGCTGGGCTTGCGGATCAGGCTGGAAATGCAGGGCAACCCTGCCTTGCAGAAAGCGGCCCGAAAAAATCCGGTCAAAAAGATCAGGCGTCCGACCACCGGGCACAAGCCGACAACAGCAACGGCGGTCCGAAAACGCGCGTAGGAAGATTAAAGGGCGGAGGTAATCAAATCCCAATCAATGGAGTGGCCCGCCTTTCACAGACACCTGAAAATGGGGACAACCCCGGAGGTGTTGAATCGCGCGACTGAAAAGCTCCCTCGCGAACAACTGCCGCCGATGGCGGCAAGACCGAAAAAAGACTATATTCAGTCCTGTCATTTTTCACGGAGCCGGCCATGCGCTACTCGACCCAGATCAAGCCGATCAGTTACCTCAAGGCCAACGCCGCGGAGGTGTTGCGTGAACTGGCCGCAAGCCGCGAGCCGCTGGTGATCACCCAGAACGGCGAGGCCAAGGCGGTGCTCCAGGACATCGCGTCGTACGAGGAAACTCGCGAGACATTGGCGCTGCTGAAGATACTTGCGCTGGGTCGGCAACAAGTGGAAGCGGGCGACACAGTACCGGTCGAGGACGTGGTGACGCGTCTGCGCGCGAAACGGGCTGCGCGCTGATGCGATTGCGCGTGCGACTCAGCCGTGATGCGGCACGCGACCTGGAAGCCATCCACGACTTCATCGCCGAGCATGACTCGCCGCTCAAGGCGAGCCGCGTGCTCGACCGCTTGATGGAATGCGTCGATTCGCTGGCGTCGGTCCCGGAGCGTGGCAGCCACCCACGCGAGCTGCTTGCGCTGGGTGTGCGTGACTACCGCCAGGTCTTCTTCAAGCCGTATCGCGTCGTTTACTGGGTGGTTGGCGATGCGGTCCATATCTTGCTGATCGCCGACGGTCGCCGCGACATGCAAAGCCTGCTGATGCAGCGGCTGCTGGGCGCATGAGGTTATTAGATGGCCTCAGCGCGCGGTGTAGCCGCCGTCGATCACCAGCTCTGAGCCGGTGACGAACTTCGATTCGTCCGAGGCCAGGTACACCACGCCCCAGGCGATATCGTCCGGCTCGCCCATGTGGCCGAGCGGATGCAGCAGCCCCACGTCCCGGCGCGCGGCATCGATGTCGGTGGTGCCGCTGTCGTGCAGGTAACCATCGACCATCGGCGTCCAGATGAAGCCCGGATGCACCGAGTTCACGCGGATGCGGTCGCCGGCGTAGAACATCGCGTCGGTCTTGCTCATCAGCCGCACCGCGCCCTTGGAGGCGTGGTAAGGCGGCGAGTCCGGCGCACCCACCAGGCCGTAGATCGAGGACAGGTTGATGATGCTGCCACCGCCGGCACGCCGCATGTGCGCGATGACATGCTTGACGCCGAAGAACACGCCCTTGACGTTGACCGCCTGCACGGCGTCCCACTCGGCCTCGCTGATCTGGTCGGTGGGCTTGTTGGCGCCGGCGATGCCCGCGTTGTTGACCAGCACGTCGACGCGGCCGAACTCGTTGGCAACCGCATCGATCGCGGCCTTGACCTGCGCTTCATTGCTGACATCGACATGCCAGTACGCGGCAGCATGTCCCTGCGCCTGCAGTTCTTTCTGCAACCCGGCGCCATCGGCATCGAGCACGTCGAACAGCGCGATCCGTGCCCCTTCTTCGGCGAGTCGCAATGCGCAGGCACGGCCGATGCCGAGCGCGGCGCCGGTCACGATGCAGACCTTGTCATGAACGCGGTTCATGATGATTCTCCATACATTTGTCGGTCATCCCGCAGCCTAGCGGTGCGGCCGTCAAGGCGGCTTCATCATCGCGACGGCAGGATGACGGCATGGCTATGCACGACGGCACGTTATGGACCATCGGCCACTCCACCCGCGCATGGGACGATTTCGTGGCATTGCTGCGCGAGGCGGACATCGAATGCCTGGTCGATGTGCGCCGCTTCGCCGGCTCGCGGCGCAACCCGCAGTATTCGCCGATCGCGATGGCGCCGGCGTTGCGCGATGCCGGTATCGAGTACCTGCCGATGCCGGAATTCGGCGGCCGCCGCGCGCCGCATGCGGATTCGCCGAACGGTGCATGGCGGGTCGCCGCTTTCCGCGGCTATGCCGACTACATGGCCACGCCGGAATTTGAACTCGCGCGCGAGCGACTGATGCAACTCGCCGGCGGGCGCCGCAGCGCGGTGATGTGCGCCGAGGCCGTGTGGTGGCGCTGCCACCGGCGCCTGATCGCCGACGACTTCATCGCGCGTGGCTGGCAGGTGCTGCACCTGATGACCAAGGGCCGGGTCGAGCCGCACCCGCTCAATCCGGATGCGCGCATGGTCGATGATGTGTTGCGTTATCCGGCGCCGGGAGCTGACCAGGCCGCGTTGTTCTGAGGCGAAGCGACCGCTCAGCGCGCGGCCGGCGGCTCCAGTTTCAGCAGCTTGCCGTCGTCCTCGTCGGTGAGCACATAGACCTTGCCATCGGCGCCCACGCGCACGTCGCGGATTCGCACGCCGAGGTCGTCGAGCAGGCGCTCTTCGGAAACGATGCGGTTGCCATCAAGCGTGAGGCGGATCAGGTTGCGGTCGGCGAGCGCGCCGAGGAACAGGCTGTTGTTCCAGGCCAAAGCCGGATGTCCGGTGTAGAACGCCATGCCGCTGAGGCCCGGGGATTTCTTCCACACGTGATACGGACGCTCCATGCCGGGCGCCGAGGTGCCGATGGTTTCCGGGTACGGCCGATTGGTCGAATAATCCATGCCGTCGCTGATGATCGGCCAGCCGTAGTTCTTGCCGGCTTGCGGCAGGTTGA
>DASZZT010000132.1:0-24452 GCA_035543275.1 Luteimonas sp.
AACTGTGCGAACACGCGCTGCTGCGCACCGGTCAGCGCGAACGGCAGTGATGCGCGCAGGCGATCCACCAGCGCGCCCGGCCCGGCCAATGCCGGCGCGCGATGCTGCTGCATGGCGATGCGCTGACGACGCAGGCTGAGGTGATGCGCCAGCAACTCCTCCAGTGCCAGCCGCTGTTGCGCCGGGTGGTCGCCAGCGAGCAGGGCGGCGACATCGGCGTCGCGTGGCGGGCGATGCACGGTGAGCAGCGCAGCGCGCAGCGAGGGCAGCCGCAACGCCGACAGCAGTTCGCGCGGCAACAACTCCAGTGCCGCCTCATCCGGCAGCCGTTCCAGTGCCTGGCCGATCAGGCGACGCAACGACACCGCACCAATGCCTTCGATCGCCGGATACACCGGATCCAGCTGATCGCCGAGCGCGTCTTCGCCTTCATCCAGTACCCGGTAACTCGGGTGCACGATCTCCAGCCCGTGCTGGCCCGCGCGCGGGGTGCCGTAGCAGCGCAAGCGCGCGCCGGGTACGAATTGCGCAACCTGCGCGGCACGGAAATGAAAGAAGCGCAGCACCAGCGTCGCTTGCGAATCGTCGCCGATCGCCACGCGCAGCATCGGCCGGTAACGAAAGCCGCGTTCGACCGCCTCGACGGTGCCTTCGACCTGCGCGGCGACGCCCGCCTGCAGCGCGCGGATCGGACTGATGCGGGTGCGGTCTTCGTATTGCCGCGGCAACTGCAGCCACAGGTCCTGCAGGCTCAGCAGGCCGCGTGCGGCGAGTTTTTCGGCGACGCGCGGACCGACGCCGGACAGCGCCGACAGCATGGTTTCGCCCACCGCAGCCAGTGATGGCGCAGCGTGTGCAGGTGCAGGATTTGTGGCACGCGGCACGGCGCGCCTAGGCAAGCACCAGGATCCCGTCGACCTCGAACGCCGCGCCGCGCGGCAACGCGGAGGCCTCGATCGTCGAGCGCGCCGGGTACGGGGCGTCGAAGCATTCCGCCATCACTGCGTTGACCGCGGTGAACTGGCCCAGGTCGGTGAGATACAGACCGAGCCGCACGATCTGGTCGAACGAGCCACCGGCGGCTTCGCACACCGCGCGCAGGTTGTCGAACGCGCGCCGCGCCTGCACCGTGATGTCGCCCTCGACCAGCTGGCCGCTCGCCGGATCGAGCGGGATCTGCCCGGACAGATAGACCGTGTCGCCGCTACGCACTGCCTGCGAATACGGGCCGATGGCGGCGGGCGCGTGCTCGGTGCTGATCGGTTGACGTGGCATCAGTGTGTCTCGACAGCGGGGAGCGCCATTGTAGGAGTTGCTTGCGCCGCGATGAAAGCCGGTGCTCGCAGGCGTTACAGCCGCTGCACGCCGTGCACGACAGTCAGCCGCCGCACGCGCCGGATCACATCGGCGATGTGCTTGCGGTCGCGAACCTCGATCGCGAACCGGATCGAGGCGATGTTGCTGTCGCGCTCCAGGTATTCGACGCCGTCGATGTTGGATTCGGCCTGCGCGATCGCGGCCGCCACCTGCGCGAGAACACCGGGATGATTCTCGACTTCAATCAGCAACGCGGCATGGAAATCACCGGAAACCTCGCGATCCCAGCCGATCGCCACCCAGCGTTCCGGCGACTTGCGATAACCGGCGACGTTGGGACATTCCAGCCGGTGCACCACGATGCCGCGACCGGCGGTGTGATAACCCATGATCTCGTCGCCCGGAATCGGCAGGCAGCAGTTGGCGAACGTGATCACGCCGCGCTCGTTGCCGGTGATCAGAATAGTGTCGCCGAGCAAGCGTTCGCCCTGCTGCGGCAGGCGCAGTTTCCCGAGCAGGTCAGGCGTGCTCGGCTTCTGCCGGGCCAATGCCTGCGCGACTTGCGCCGGCATCCGGTTGCCCAGCGCAATGTCCGCCAGCAACGCTTCCAGCCGCGGATAGCGCAACTCGCCCAGATAGGCGTCCAGGCGCGTCGGCGGCAATCGGTCCAGCGAGGTTTCCAGATCCTCCAGCGCACGATCGAGCATGCGATGGCCCAGTTGCACCGCGTCCTCGTGCTCCAGGCTCTTGAGCTGGTGGCGAATCGCGGTGCGTGCCTTGCCGGTGACCACGAATTCCAGCCATTGCGGCTTGGGCACCGACGACCTGGCGGTGATGACCTCGACCTTCTGCCCGCTGGCGAGCTTGGTGCGCAGCGGCACCAGCTTCTTGTCCACGCGTGCTGCGACTGCGTGGTTGCCGACGTCGGTGTGCACCGCGTAGGCGAAGTCGAGCGCAGTGCCGTTGCGTGGCAGCGACAGGATGTCGCCCTTCGGCGTGAACAGATAGACCTCGTCCGGGAACAGGTCGACCTTGACGTTCTCCAGGAATTCCAGCGACGAGCCGGCCGCACGCTGCGATTCCAGCAGGTTGGCGATCCACGAATGGGCGCGACTCTGCGCGCTGTTCGGGCTGCTGCCGCCGTGCTTGTAGGTCCAGTGCGCCGCGATCCCGCGCTCGGCGATCAGGTCCATCTCCTCGGTGCGGATCTGCACCTCGATCGGCGAACCGTACGGCCCGAACAGCACCGTGTGCAGCGACTGGTAGCCGTTGGCCTTGGGGATCGCGATGAAGTCGCGGAAGCGGGCGTCCAGCGGCTTGAACGCCGAATGCACCACGCCGAGCGTGTGGTAGCACTCCGGCACCGAGCGCACCACGATGCGGAAGCCGAACACGTCCATCACCTGGTCGAACGACTTGTCTTCCGCGCGCATCTTGGAATAGATGCTCCACGGCGATTTCACCCGGCTCATCAGCCGGTACTGCAGCCCTTCCTTGGTCAGCCGTTGCGCCAGCTGCGCCTCGATCCGGACCAGCGCCTCGCGCCGCAGCAGCGGCCGGGTGCGGATGCGTTTTTCCAGCACCGCGTGCCGCCACGGATGCAGCGCGCGGAATCCGAGGTCCTGCAATTCGGCCTTGAACAGGTTCATGCCCAGCCTCTGGGCAATGGGCGCGTAGATCTCCAGCGTCTCGCGCGCGATGCGCTCGCGCGCCTCCTGCGGCTGCGCGCCGAGCGTGCGCATGTTGTGCAGGCGGTCGGCGAGCTTGATCAGGATCACGCGCAGGTCGCGCGCCATCGCCAGCAGCATCTTGCGGAAGTTCTCGGCCGCGGCTTCCTGGCGATCCTGGAACTGCAGCTTGTCGAGCTTGGTGACGCCGTCGACCAGTCCGGCCACGGTCTCGCCGAACTCGCCGACGATCGATGCGCGCGCCAGCGGCGTGTCCTCCAGGGTGTCGTGCAGGATCGCCGCGATCAGGGTCTCGACATCGACCCGCTGCTCGGCCAGCGCCGCCGCCACCGCCACCGGATGGGTGATGTACGGCTCACCGGATTTGCGGGTCTGCCCGGCATGCGCGGCGGCGCCGACCGCCCAGGCACGACGCAGTTGCCGGCGCTGCTCTTCCGGCAGGTAGTCCACGGCCTGTTCCAACGCCCGCACGTAATCCGGCACCGCCTCATCGGCAGGCGCGGAAGCGTACGCATGGATAGGTTCCGCAGGACTCATGCGGCCAGCCTACGCGGGGCAGCTGGCAGCGGCAATGCGGACGCCAATTTCAGACCAAGCGTCTTTGGGCCAGCAAAGAAAGTAACCCGGCCGCGCAGCGGGCGGAACGCTCTGCGCCCACAACATCCCGGGTCCGCTGCGCTAGACCCGGGCTACGGCTGAAACCGTGTCCGCCGCCCCGTGCCGCTCGTGGTTCGACAGGCTCACCACGAACGAAATCCACCAAACAAAAGCCCCGCAATTGCGAGGCTTTCGGATGCAAGCTGGCGGCGCGATCCCGACTCAGTCGTCGCCCTTCGACAGATCGTCGTCGGAAACCACTTCAGCGGCAGCCCACTCCAGCGCCTCGCGCTCCTTGCGCGCGCGCTCGGCCTTGTCGACGGCGTCGATGTACGGCTGATCGATGCGGCGCGCGGCGATCTCGCGCAGGGCGAGCACGGTCGGCTTGTCGGCATTCTCGCTGTTGTCGAGCTGCGGCTCGACGCCGTTGGCCAACTGGCGCGCACGCTTGGCGGCCATCATCACGAGTTCGAAGCGGTTGTCGACCACTTCCAGGCAATCTTCGACGGTAATGCGGGCCATGGGGCTCCCGGCGGCGCTGGGCCGTCCGTAGTAATACAGGGGGACGCGGATTGTAGTCGGCACGTCGACTGCGGTGCAAGCGGCATCCTTGCGAATCAATGACTTAGGCTCAGCCCCGTAGCGTGCGCTGTGCGCGCGATGGAAAGCCGTGCGCGCAGCGCACGCTACGGTTCGTCGGCCAGCAACGCGGTGATCAGGCCGGCCTGGCGGGCGACCTGCGGTTCGCGGCGCAGCCGGCTGGCGGTGAAGATCGCGCACATCTCGTCGACTGCGGTCGCGAACACCTCATTGACGATCACGTAGTCGAACTCGGCGTAGTGCGACATCTCCTTGCGCGCGGCCGCGAGCCGCTGCGCCATCACCGCCTCGCTGTCCTGGCCGCGCGCGCGCATGCGCTGCTCCAGCGCCTGTCGCGATGGCGGCAGGATGAACACGCTGACTGCCTCCGGCACCTTGCTGCGCACCTGGCAAGCGCCCTGCCAGTCGATTTCCAGCAGCACGTCCTTGCCGGCCGCAAGTTGCGGCTCGACCGACTGCCTGGCGGTACCCTTCCAGTCACCGTGCACCAGCGCGTGTTCGAAGAAGTCGCCGGCCTCGACCATGCGCCCGAACTCCTCAACGCTGACGAAGTGGTAATGCTCGGCATGGCGCTCGCCCGGTCGCGGCGCGCGCGAGGTGAACGAGATCGACAGGCAGATGCCCGGATCGCGCGCCAGGCAGGCGTTGACGATGCTCGACTTCCCGGCACCCGAGGGCGCGGCGACGATGTAGAGGGTTCCGCGCATGGTCAGCCCTTGCCGGTCGCGAGCGTTGGCAGCGGTTGCAGGAAATCGGAAACAGGCGTCAATACGATCTCCGGCAAGGATTCCGCGACGCACTCGCGCATGCGCAACACGACATCCTCCATCGCGTCACCGGCAAATGCAGAGGTGCGCGCCTGCGCATTCGGCCATTGCGCGTAGCCATACCAGCAGCCGTCGCTGCCTTTGTGCAACCGTGATCCGAGGGAACCACGCGCGAGCAGGCTGCGCGTCGCCTCTGCCCAGGCCGTCGCGAAACGGTCTTCCGACCCCGACTTGATCCGCCAGCGGTACAGCACTACGAAACTGCTGGTTTCCGGCGCCGTCATTCGATGTTCTGGATCTGTTCGCGGACCTGGTCGATCAGTACCTTCAGCTCGACCGCGGCCTGGGAGGTGCGCGTATCCACCGACTTGGAGCCCAGCGTGTTGGCCTCGCGGTTGAACTCCTGCAGCAGGAAGTCCAGGCGTCGCCCGACCGGCTCGGTCTGCAGCAGCACGCGGCGGATCTCGACGATGTGACTATCGAGCCGATCCAGTTCCTCGTCGACATCGAGCTTCTGCAGCCACAGCACCAGTTCCTGCTCGAGCCGACCTTGATCCGCAGGTTGCGCCAGATCGGCCAGGCGCGCTTCGAGCTTGGCGCGCTGGCCGGTGCGGATCACCGGCATCAGCGTGCGTACGTCGGCGGCGCGTTGCGCGATCACCTCCACGCGCTCCGAGATGCCCGTTGCCAGCTTGCCGCCCTCGCGTTCGCGCGCTGCGATAAATTCGGCGAGCACGCTGTCCAGCAACGCCAGTGCCTCGGCCTGCAGCGCTTCCGGGTTGCCGGCGCGGGTCTGCAGCACACCGGGGAACTGCAGCAGCTCGGTCAGCTCGGTGCGCAGGTTGAGAAAACGCGAGGACAGGTCGAGCGCCAGCTCCGACAGTTGCGCGACCATGCGCGGATTCAATTGCAGCGCATCACCGCCTTCCGACGGGCGCAGGCGCAGCGTCAGATCAAGTTTTCCGCGCCCGACCCGCGTCGACACCCGCTCGCGCAGCGCCGGCTCCAGCACGCGCAGCTCCTCGGGCAGGCGCACGCCGAGTTCGAGGAAACGATGGTTGACCGCGCGCAGCTCGCAACCGAGCGTGCCCCATTCGGTGGCGCGCTCGCCGGAGGCAAAGGCGGTCATGCTGCGGATCATGTGTCGGCACCAGGGCGGGAAGATGCCGATGGTAAACTCGCGCGCCCCGTTCCGGTGAATCCGCATGACCGTGCTTTTCATGATCGTGCTTTCATGACCGTGCTTTCGCGACCCAGCGGGCGTACCCCGGAGCAATTGCGGGCCGTGTCGCTCACCCGCGGCTACACCCAGCACGCCGAAGGCTCGGTGCTGGTCGCATTCGGCGACACCCGCGTGCTGTGCACCGCCAGCGTCGAGAACCGCGTGCCGGGCTTCCTGCGCGGCAAGGGCGAAGGCTGGATCACCGCCGAATACGGCATGCTGCCGCGCGCCACCCATACCCGTTCCGACCGCGAAGCCGCGCGCGGCAAGCAGGGCGGACGCACGCTGGAGATCCAGCGCCTGATCGGCCGCAGCCTGCGCGCGTGCGTGGATCGCAGCGCACTCGGCGAACGCACCATCACCCTGGACTGCGACGTGCTGCAGGCCGACGGCGGCACCCGCACCGCGGCGATCACCGGCGCCTACGTCGCCCTCGTCGATGCCGTGCGCTGGCTGCAGTCGCGCAAGGAGATCGCGAAGGATCCGATCCACGGCGCGGTGGCCGCGGTCTCGGTCGGCATCTATCGCGGCGTGCCGGTGCTGGACCTCGATTACGCCGAGGACAGCACCTGCGACACCGACATGAACGTGGTGATGAACGACGGCGGTGGTTTCATCGAGTTGCAGGGCACCGCCGAGGGCCATGCCTTCCGTCGCGACGAGATGGATGCGCTGCTGGTGCTGGCGGAGCAAGGCATCGGCGAATTGTTCGCGGCGCAGCAGGCAGCGCTCGCGCGCCGATGAAGCCGACTGGCATGGAGCCGCGGACATGAAACTCGTCATGGCCAGCGGCAACGCCGGCAAGCTGGCGGAATTGCGCGCGCTGTTGGGCGATGGCCGCTTCGAGCTGCATGCGCAATCCGAATTCGGTGTTGTCGACGCGGAAGAAACCGCCAGCACCTTCGTCGAGAACGCGCTGCACAAGGCGCGGCACGCCGCACGTGCGACCGGACTGCCCGCGCTGGGCGACGATTCCGGTCTCTGCGTCGATGCACTGCACGGCGCGCCGGGACTGCATTCGGCCCGTTACGGCGGCGTCCATGGCGGCACCTCTGCCGAAGTCAGCGCGCGCAATATCAACAAGCTGCTGGCTGAACTCGATGGCGTGGCAGATGCGCAACGCAGCGCGCGCTTCCACTGCGTGCTGGTGCTGCTGCGCACCGCCGATGATCCGCAGCCACTGATCGCTGAAGGTACTTGGGAAGGTCGCATCCTCGCCGCACCGCGTGGCAGCGCCGGCTTCGGCTACGACCCGGTGTTCTTCGATCCGGAACGCGGTTGCAGCGCGGCGGAACTCGATCCTGCGCTGAAGAACCGCATCAGCCATCGCGGTCGCGCGCTGGCGGCGCTGAAGCAGCGCCTGTGGGTCGAAAAGGGGTCAGAGTGACAACGCACTGACTCATCTGCGATCAAGCGAAGTTCCACGTCGCGAAACTTCACTCTGACCCCTTTTCGATGCCGATGCTCACTACCCCGCCTTTGTCGCTCTACGTGCACCTGCCATGGTGCGTGCGCAAATGCCCGTACTGCGATTTCAATTCGCATGAACAGCGCGGTGCGTTGCCGTTCGCGGCCTACGTCGATGCCCTGATCGCCGACCTCGACTTCGACCTGCCGCTGGTGTGGGGTCGCACGGTGCAGACGGTGTTCTTCGGCGGCGGTACGCCTTCGCTGTTTCCACCGGAGGCGATCGACGCTTTCCTGCAGGCCGCCAGCGCGCGGCTGCGCTTCGCGCCGAACCTCGAGATCACCCTGGAAACCAACCCCGGTACCGCCGAACACGGCCGTTTCGACCGCTATCGCGCCGCCGGCGTGAACCGGATCAGCTTCGGCATCCAGAGTTTCGACGACGGCTGCCTGCAGCGACTTGGCCGCATCCACGACAGCGCGCAGGCCGAAGCTGCGGTGAAGCTGGCGCAGGATGCCGGCTTCGACAATTTCAACCTCGACCTGATGTATGCATTGCCGCAGCAGACCCTGGCGATGGCGCAGCGCGATGTCGAGCGCGCGGTCGCGTTGCAGCCGGCGCATATCTCGCACTACCAGCTGACGCTCGAGCCGAACACGCTGTTTGCGGCAAAACCGCCGGCGGGCATTCCCGACGACGACGCCAGCTGGGACATGCAGGAACACTGCCAGGCGCTGCTGGCCGACGCCGGTTACGCGCAGTACGAGGTCAGCGCCTACGCACGCCCGGACCGGCAATGCGCGCACAACCTCAACTACTGGCACTTCGGCGATTACCTGGGCATCGGCGCCGGCGCCCATGGGAAACTGACGCTGGGCAGCGAGCAGGCGATCCTGCGGCGCTGGAAGGTGAAGCATCCCGCCGAGTATCTGGCCAAGGCCGGTACTGCGGCGGCGATCGGCGGCGATGAGCGCATCGAGCCGGCACGACGCCCGTTCGATTACATGCTCAACGCGTTGCGCCTGGTCGATGGCTTTGCGCAGTCCGAGTTCGAAGCCCGCACCGGGCTGGCGCGCGAGTGCATCAACACCGAGTTGCGCACCGCCGTGGCACGCGACTGGATCACGCTCGAACGCGGCCGCGTCGTGCCCACCGAACTCGGACGGCGCTTCACCAATGACGTGATTGGTCTGTTCCTCCCAGACTGAACTGCCCGACTGAGGCAATCTGCATGCCGGCAGCGGCAGGACACGTTCCCGAACAGGGGAAAACAGCGGCGGACGCTGGCCGTCGACGCCCGGGCATGTTAATTATCTGAATTGGGCCAAGACCGAGCGTCCGGATGTCCGCATTGCCTCCCGTCCCCAATTCCAGCGCGCCGCAGACACTGGCCACCGCCACCCTGCCGCGACGGGTGCGGCGCGTGCTCGAGCATCTGCTGAATACCGCTTCCGACGAGCTCGAGCGCCATCTGGCCACGATGCTCACCGAGTTCGAGCAGCAGCTGTTCCGGCTCGCCGATCATGCCCGCAATCCGGCCCTGCAATCCGGGCACATGCAGACCTTGCGTACGCTGCAACTCAATCGCGCCGATCTGGTGCCACGATTCATGATGGGGCTGGAGGCGAGCCTGGCGTCCCTGAGCCGCACCACCACCGCGACGACGCCAGGTGCGGAAGCCGCATCAGTCAGCTTCCAGAACATGACTCTGGTCGACGACACCGCGCTGGACGAGGAAAGCGTGCTGCGCGATGTCGCCGTGCGCCAGGAGTCGCGCGCCAGCCTGACCCTGCACCTGCTCGGTCAGCGTTTCGGTGTGCTCGCTGGCGCGCCTGCCTTCGATGCCGAGCGCATCCCGCTCGGGCCGCAGTCGCTGTGCCGGATCATGCGCGACGCCGCGCAGTCGCTGCAGCTCCCGCTGGAGCCGCGATTGCTGTTGTACCGCATCTTCGACCGCCAGGTGATGGCGCATTACGCGCAGTTGCTGGAAATGCTCAACGTCTCGATCTCCGCCGATGGCATCCTGCCGAGCCTGACCTACGTTCCGATCCGGATGCGGCCAACCAACCAGAGCGCGGCCGAATCGGCCGCGGAAGCCACCGGCCCCGACGCCAAACCCCTGCGCGAACGCCACCGCAGCGGCCGGCACAGGCCCTCCGCTGAATCGCGGCCACACACCGCCTGGCTGGGAGAAGCCGACGACGAGGCGGTCGGCTTCGATGAAAGTGCCGCATTCGAATTGCTGCAGCAGCTGCTGACCGGCCGTCGCGAACTGCTCGGCAAGTTGCGCCCAGACAGTATCGCGGCGGCGCGCCAGCAACTGGGCACCGACGAGCTGATCGATGCCCTCGGCGGCCTCCAGCATGCGTCGGCGTCCCCCACTGGCGCCCAGCGCAGCCTGCTCGACATCAAACAGACGCTGCTGGCGCAGGTCCGCCAGCAGCGTGGCCGCGGCGCCAGCTTCTCGCGCGAGGACAACGACACGTTCGAACTGCTGAGCATGCTCTATACGCAGATCGAGCGCGAAGTCCGCAACGACGCACCGGCGGCGACCCTGCTCAAGCGCCTGCAACTGCCGATGCTGCGGATGGCGCTGCAGGATCGCGGGTTCTTCGTGCGCACCCAGCATCCGGCGCGGCAACTGCTGAACGCGGTCGCCGAATCCGGCGCGCGCTGGCTCGACAACGACGACATTGATCCGCAACTGTTGGGGCCGCTGCAACAGGCGGTCAGCCACGTGGTCGAGAACTACGACGGCGACACCGCAGTGTTCGAGGCCAGCAACCGCGAGCTGCAGGCGCAACTGCAGAATTTCGCGCGCAAGGCCGAGGTGACCGAGCGCCGGCATATCGAGGCCGCACGCGGCAAGGAAAAGCTCGAGATCGCCAAGCGCAAGGCAGCCGAGACGATCACCGAACTGGTCGGCGAGCAGCGGCTGCCCAAGTTCGTGCGTGCCCTGCTCAACCAGGCTTGGGCCGACGTGCTGACCCTGGCCCTGCTACGCCAGGGCGAGGACTCCGACGAATGGCGCCGGCAGCTGGACATGACCCGGGGCATCGTCGCCACCTGCGGCCGCAGCGGCGCCACGGCCGAACCGGGGCTCGCCGAGCACATCGAGGCGGCACTGGGACAGGTCGGCTATCACACCGAAGAGGCTGGCGCGATCGCGCGGCGGCTGACCAGCGCGCTCGAGGACGACGAGGATGACCCGGCATCGCGCACCGAGCTGACCATGCGCCTCAAGGCGCGCACCCGCCTGGGCGAGGATGCAGTTGCGAAACGCAAGCCGGAACTGCCGCAGCGCAACGCCGACGAGCAGGCGCGCTATGAGCAGCTGCGGGTCATGCCGTACGGTTGCTGGATCGAATTCACCACCAACCAGCAGGGCGACGTCGTACGCCGACGGCTATCGTGGTACAGCCCGCTCACCGACAACGCGCTGTTCGTCAACCAGCGCGGCCAGCGCGTTGGCGAACAGTCGCTGGACAGCGTCGCGCGCATGCTCGCGCGCGGCCAGGCACGCATTGTCACCGCCGAGCGCGCGCGCCTGGTCGACCGCTCCTGGCAGGCCACGCTCAGTGCCCTGCGCAGCTTTGCCGGCCGCGGCGACAGCAAGCGCGATGACGGCGGCGGCGAAGCGGCGGCGACACCGTGATCGACGAATTCCGTCGCGCCCGCCGGCGCAAGGTCAGCGACACGATCCTGGTCACCGATGCGATGACCGACAGCGTGGTGGGACGCATCAGCAATCTGTCCGAAACCGGCATGCTGCTGATCACCAGCGTGCCGCTGGTGGAGGATGCGCTGTACCAGTTCCGATTCCACCTGCACGACGCGCGCGGTCGCGAGGGCGTGTTCGAGGTCGGCGCCCACCTGCTGTGGACCGACCATGCCAGCGCCCCGGGCCAGTCCTGGACCGGGCTGCGCTTCATCGCCATCCCGCCCGACCAGGCCGAGCAGCTGCGGCACTGGATCGACGCCCCGGGCGGACAGTTCGAATAGCGCTATATCGAGTCGGTGGCGCGCGATTCGCGCTCCGGGCCGCGCTGGTACAGCACCGGCTCGGGCCGGTGCAGCGCAAAACCCTGGCCATAATCGACCCCGAGCGCACGCAGCGTCGCTACGTTGCTGTCGGTGGCCACCCACTCCGCGACCACTTCCAGCCCGCGCTGGTGGCCGATCTGGGTGATCGCATTGATGATCGACCAGTTCATCGGATCGCCATCGAGATCGCGGACGAAGCTGCCGTCGATCTTGATCACGTCCACCGGCAGGTTCTTGAGATAGCCGAACGACGACATCCCGGCGCCGAAGTCGTCCAGCGCCACCAGGCAGCCAACCGCTCGCAGCCGCTCGATGAAGCGCACTGCGCGCGCCAGATTGCGCACCGCCTCGGTCTCGGTGATCTCGAAGCACAGCCGCGACGGTGCCACGCCGTGGCGCTCGATCAGCTCCAGCACGTACTCGGCCAGGCCATCGTCCTCGAGCGTGGAAGCCGACAAATTGAGCGCGCAGCGTCCTGGCGTGCGGCCGCTGACATGCAACTGGTCGAAATGGCCGATCGCCTGGGCGATGACCCAGCGATCGAGCAGCGGCACCATGCCGTAGCGCTCGGCCGCCGGCAGGAAAGCGCCGGGCATCACCACGCGCCCGTCCTCGTCGCGCAGGCGGATCAGCAATTCGATGTGCGGATCGCCGGCAGGTTGCCCTTGCAACGGCACCACTTCCTGGTAGTCGAGCAGCAACCGGTCCTCCTCCATCACCCAGCGCAGGCGATGGGCCCACTCCATCTCGCCGCGGCGAAGGATGGTTTCGTCGTCCTGTTCCGAAAAGAAATGAATGCGGTTGCGGCCGTGGTCCTTGGCCATGTAGCAGGCGCTGTCGGCCTGCGACATCACCTCGCGCAGGGTCTGTCCCGGACGGTCGATCAGGACCACGCCGATGCTGGCGCTGATCATGTAGGAGCGCTGCTCCCAGACGTAGATATAGCCCTCGATCCGGGTCCGCAGCCGCTCGGCCAGCACCTGCGCGCCTTCGACACTGGCGTCGTGGACGAGGACGCCGAATTCGTCGCCGCCCAGTCGTGCCAGCACGTCGCCACCGCGCAACTGCCCGGCCATCGCCAGCGCCAGCTGGCTCAGCAGCTGGTCGCCGGCGAGGTGGCCGGAGGTGTCGTTGATCAGCTTGAACTGGTCAAGATCGATGTACAGCAACGCACACGGCGGCCCGCCCATGCCGACGCCATGCAACGCACGTTGCAGGCGGCGTTCGAATTCGCGCCGGTTGTAGAGCTCGGTCAGCGTGTCGTGGCTGGCCTGGTAGCTGAGCAATTCGGTGAGCTGGCGTTGCTCGGAAATATCGCTTGCGACCATCAGCAGGCGGTCGGATTCGCCGACGCGCACGTGTGCGATTGAGATCGACGCCCAGAAAGGATCTCCGCCAAGCGACCGCAAGACTGCTTCGATATTGCTCCATGGCGCATTGCCATCGAGTTCGGACAATCGCCGCTGCAGGGACAGGTCCTCGAACAGGGAACCGAGCTCGACACCGTCCTCGACTCCCGCGCCCAGGCGCGCGCGCGCGGCCTGGTTGGCATAGACGATGCGGCCGTCGTCGGCGTGTGCCATCAGCACCAGCGCCGGCAGCAAATCGTTGAGGGTGCGGAAGCGCTGCTCGCTTTCGCGGTAGCGCAGGCTCATCTGCCGGCCGAGGCTCACCGCGCGCAGGCGGGTGGCGGCCACCGACCACAGCAGCGAGGCCAGCAACAGGCTCGCGAGCAGGCCTCCCAACCCGAACAGCCACAGCGCGCTGGCGTCGTAGCCCTGGTCGCGCGGCTGCAGCTGCAATTGCCAACGGCGCTCGCCAAACGTGATCTCGCCGCCGTAGCTGCGCGCCCCCGCGATGGCCCGCGTGCCGGAATCGAACAGCAGCCGCTTGCCTACGGTGACGTCGTAGACGCGCACATGAAAGCGTTGCAGGGCATCTTCCGGAAGCGCAGCCAGCAGCAGTGGCCGCAGACGCATGCTGGTTGCCAGTGCACCGAGCTCGCGCCGGCGCCGTTCCGCGACCGTGACCGGCACCGGCCCGGCGACATACACCGGCAGGCGCATCACCACGCCGTCGGCATCGCGCGGATCGGCAGCCGGCTGAAGCAGACGGAACGGCGCGGACATCACCGGCAGGTCGGTATCGCGCGCGCGCTCCAGCGCGCGCAGGTTCACTGGCTGCGAGGCTATGTCGAAACCGATCAGGATGGCGTTGCCGGCGATCGGCGCAACCCATTCGTAGCGATAGTGCAGGCTGCCGTCGGCGGCACGCAGGCGTCGCGCGAAACCGGTCGCCACCAGGCTCGGCACCCGCTGTTCCGGCCGCAGGTTGTCGTGGATGCTGAGGAAGCGCTGCTGGCCGAGGTTGTCGACAAAGAATGCCGTCTGCATCGCGCGCAGCAGCAGGCCGCTGGTCTCGAGCTGGCGCTCGACCTGCAACTCGCTGCGCCGCGCGATCTGCGAGAACTGCAGGCTGGCCTCGTCCCGCAGGTTGTGCCGCTCCAACAGCACTACGAAGCCCGTTGTGGCAAATCCCATCAGCAGCCCGAGCAACGCCCAGACCCAAGCCGGAAGCCCCAGCAGCACCGATTGCTCCGCGGGCTCGCCGTCGGGCTCGCCGTCGGGCATCGTCAAGGGCTGTGGCGCCGTGGCAGTTCCGGCAGAATGCACTCGATCCCCCACTCGTCCCCCAGCGCATGAATGCCGATCCCGCCATCCTATATGCCGAACATCTCAACGTGTTGCGAAGCCGCGCCGATGCAGCACTTGCCCGCGGCGGCTTCGACCATCTGGTCGTGCCCAGCGGCACCATGCACTACCAGTTGTTCGACGATCGCGACTATCCCTACGCGGCCAACCCGCAGTTCAAGGCGTGGCTGCCGCTGACCCGCAATCCCGGCAGCTGGCTGCTGTACACACCTGGCGCGAAGCCGAAGCTGATCTACCTGCAGCCCTTCGACTACTGGCACGTGGTGCCGCAGGCGCCGAACGGATACTGGGTCGAGCACTTCGACATCGCCGTCATCCGCAAGCCGGAGGAGGCGCTGCAGCATTTGCCGAAGCAAGCCGCGCGCTGCGCGATCCTCGGCGAGCCGCAGAGCGCGCTTGGCACGTTCGTCCCGAACAATCCGCCGGCGGTGATCGACTACCTGGAATACCAGCGCGCGTTCAAGACGCCGTACGAGGTCGCGATGATGCGCGCAGCCACGCGCATCGGCGTGCGCGCGCATCGCGCCGCCGAGGCTGCATTCCGCGACGGCAAGTCCGAATTCGACATCCACCTCGCCTACTGCGCCGCCGCGCGCCAGGACGCCGGCGAATTGCCGTACAACAACATCGTCGCGCTCAACGAGCACGGCGCCGTGCTGCACTACATCGAACTCGATCGCGCGCCGCCGGCGCAACTCCGCAGCTTCCTGATCGATGCTGGCGGCAGCGACGGCGGCTACGCCTGCGACATCACCCGCACCTACGCGCGCGACAGCGCCGGCGAGTTCCAGGCGCTGATCGACGCGGTCGATGCCGCGCAGCAGACGATGTGCGCGCAGGTCCGCGCCGGCTTCGATTACAAACAGCTGCACCTCGACGCCCATCTCGCGCTCGCCGGCATCCTCAAGGACTTCGGCGTGATCAAGGTGTCGCCGGAAGCGGCGGTCGCAACCGGAGTGAGTTCAGCGTTCTTCCCGCACGGCATCGGCCACGGCATCGGCCTGCAGGTGCACGACGTCGCCGGCTTCGCCGCGTCGCACAGCGGCGGCACGATCCCGAAACCCGAAGGCCACCCCTACCTGCGCCTGACCCGCGTGCTGGAACCGGGCATGGTCGTCACCATAGAGCCCGGCATCTACTTCATCGACATGTTGCTGGAGAAGCTGAAGCAGGATGGGCATGCGGACAGCGTCGATTGGGCGCGCGTGGATGCGTTCCGGCCGTATGGCGGGATTCGCATCGAGGATGACGTGGTGTGCACTGAGAGCGCGCCGATCAACCTGACGCGCGAGGGTTTTTCAGTGGCGGCCTGAATGGGCACGATTGGAGTTTGACCTTGTCCCGCCTTCGCGGGAATGACGAGCAAGTGCGAAAAGCGCCCCTCATCCGCCCATGCTGCTGAAAACATGGGCACCTCGCTCCGCGCCCCGGCTTTCGCGCGCAGCGCTCAGGCGTTCATCGTCGCGCGAACCCAGTCACCCCCGCAAACAGCGCGGGGAGAAGGAACATCGATGGCGTCGATTTCGGGTTCGCGGGATTGACGGGCAGCAGCGCGGCGCCTAGCGCGCGGCCATCAATTCCTCGATCTCATCCGCACTGCGCGCCAGCTTGTCCGTCAGTACCTTGTGTCCGTCCCTGGTAACGAGCACATCGTCCTCGGTGCGGATGCCGATGCCGCGCCACTTCGCCGCGACCGACTTGTCATCCGGCGACACGTACAACCCCGGCTCGATGGTGAACACCATGCCCGGTTCGAGCAGGCGCGAGTCGCCGTCGATGCGGTAGTCGCCGACGTCGTGCACGTCCAGGCCGATCCAGTGTCCGGTCTTGTGGCGGTAGAAGCGCTTGTAGTTGCCGTCGGCGATGTTCTTCTCGAGCGTGCCCTTCAGCAGGCCAAGTTTGAGCAGGCCTTCGGTCAGGGTGTGCACCGCGGCGTTGTGCCCGGCCTCGTAAGGCACGCCTGGTGTCGCCAGCGCCAGTGCCGCGTCCTGCGCGGCGCCGACCAGGTCGTGCAGCGCGCGCTGTTGCTTGCTGAAGCGGCCGCTGACCGGGAAGGTGCGGGTGATATCGGAGGCGTAGTTGCGGTATTCGGCGCCGGCGTCGACCAGCACCAGGTCGCCATCATTGGCGACGGCATTGTTGGCGATGTAATGCAACACGCAGGCATTGGCGCCGGCGCCGACGATGCTGCCGTACGCCGGCACCGCGTCGTGCATGCGGAACACGCGCTCGATCTCGGCCTGCAATTCGTATTCGCGCACGCCGGCCTTGGCCGCACGCATCGCCACTTGGTGCGCAGTGACGCTGATGTCGGCGGCGCGCTGCATCAGCTTGAGCTCGTCCTTCGATTTGAACAGGCGCAGCTCGTCGAGCAGGTGGCCGAGCTCGAGGAATTCGTGCGGCGGCTGCGCGCCCATGCGCACCTGCGCGCGCACGCGGTTGAGCCAGCCGATCAGCTTGAGATCGAACTCGGCGTCGCGGCCGAAGTGGTAGTAGACGCGCGAGCGGCCTTCGAGCAGGCCCGGCAGGATCTCGTCGAGATCGTCGATCGGATAGGCATCGTCCATGCCAAAGGCATCGACCGCGCCTTCGGGGCCACTGCGGGGGCCGTCCCAGCCTTCGCGCTCGGGATCGCGCTCGCGGCAGAACAGGATCGTCTCGCCGTGTGCGCGCCCGGGCACCAGCACCAGCACCGCATCGGGTTCAGGGAAGCCGGTGAGGTACCACAGGTCGGAATCCTGCCGGTACGGGTAGTGCGTGTCACGGCTGCGGATGCGTTCGGATGCGGCCGCAAGCACGAGGATGGCGTCGTCGCCAGCGATGCGCATCAGCTGCTTGCGGCGACGCGCGAACTCCTTGGCATCGATGCCGGCCAATGTCTTCATCTCGAATGGCGTCTTCATCTTCAATTGAATTGCTGGCGATGGCGTGGCGCCAGCACGCAGTCGCCATGGATCAGCAGTACCGCGACGCGGACGAACTCCTCGATCTCCACGAGTGCGGCTTCGTCTTCCTCGTCGCCGTCGTCCTGCGGCGTTGCGGCGGCGAGTTTGGCCAGATCCGCAAGCGCCTCGCTGCCCTCTTCCGACAACGGCGGCGATTGTCCCGTGGCGAGACCGAAACCGCCGAGGAAACCGCGGCACCAGTCGAACAGCGCGCCGCTGCGCGCCGACAACGTCGCGTCGGTGTCCGGCACCAGCAACTCGAAGCTGAAGCTGCGGTCGTCGAGCTGGCTGGCACTGGCCAGGCGCAGCTGATCGAGGGCGTCTTGTTCGGCGATCGCAGGCAAAGCATCGTCGGCGAGCACCTTGGCCAACCAGTCCGGCGAATCGGCGCCGCCACCGGCGAGCCAGCCACACAGCGCGCCATGCAGTTCGGACGCATCGACCGCGAGCCCGAGCTGGCGCACGGCGGCATCGACTTCGGCAAGTGCGGGCAAGGTTGCGGGCACGTGTTCGGCCGGAAACGGGGAGGCATCACAGTGTAGCAACGCCCGCCGGCGCGAACGGGTTGTTGCCGGCGCCAACGCATGCCTACACTGCGTTATCACCTGCCGGATGCGGCGCCTTTGCGTCATCCCTTCGCAATCCCCAGCGTGCGTCGCACCGGTATCGGGCCGATCGAACAGATCGTGTTGCTGGTGCTGCTGGTGCTGTGTGCAGTCGCGCCGGTCGAGGCGGCGGAGCGCGATTATTACTTCGCGCGCGCGGGCGGCGCATACGGACTGGCCCAGAACACCGTCACCGCGCTGGCCCAGGACGAGGACGGCTTTATCTGGGTCGGCACCCAGGGCGGCCTGCATCGCTACGACGGCCAGCGCTACGCGTTGTACCGGCAGGATCCACGCGATCCCGGCAGCCTGCCGGACAGCTTCGTCACCGCGCTGGCCCAGGATGGCAGCCACGGGCTGTGGATCGGCACCTATTCGCAATATGTCGCGCGTCTGGACCTGCGCAACGGCCGCATCCGCCGCTACGCGGCCAAGATTGACCGACAGGGCAACCGCGATCGCCAGGTCTCCGCGCTGCTGGCGGAAGCAGGCGCGGTCTGGGTCGGCAGCGCGCGTGGACTCGAGCGACTGGATCCGGCCAGCGGGCGCCGCACGCAGGTGCTGACGTTGCCGCCGCAACCGTTGACTGGAAAGCCGCAGGCACTGCTGCGCGATCCGGCCGGCAGCTTGTGGTACGCGACCGCCGCCGGACTCTACCGCTTCGACGCCGCTGGCGGGCCGGCCATCCGCATCGAGCCCGGCACGCCGCTGAACACCTTGTTGCGCGACCGCAGCGGCCGCCTCTGGGCTGGCGGCGATGACGGGCTGTTCCTGCTGCAGGACCAGATGCTGCAGGGCCGGCGCAACCTGCTGCAGGTCTGGCCGAAGGCGGGCGCTGCCGCCGGCTCCCGCGACGTCCGGGCGCTGGTCGAGGCGCCGGACGGCCAACTCTGGTTCGCGGTCGGCGCGACCGGCCTGCGCCGCTTCGATCCACGCACCGGCGATACCTTGGTGCTGCGCCAGGACGATGCGTTGCCCGGCGCGCTGCCCGAGGATGTGGTCAACGCACTGCTGGTCGACAAGGCCGGCCTGCTCTGGGTGGGCGGCCAATTCCACGGCGTTGCGGTGGCCGATGCGCATGGGGCGCGGTTCCGCTATCTGGCCGACCTGGATCGTGGTGGCACCGACCGGTCGAAGATCGACAACAGCGTGCGCGCCGTTTATCAGGACCATGGCGGTCGCCTGTGGCTGGGCACCGACGACGGCCGCTTGCTGCGCTACAGCCACGAGCGCGGTTTCGAGGACTTCAGCACGTTGCTGCCGAGCACGGACAAAGGTGCTGCACAGCAGCGGATCATGGCGTTCGCTCAAAGCGGTGACCACCGGCCTTGGGTGGCGGCCGGCGTCGGCCTGTTCCGGTTGGATCCGGACATCCCGGCGCTGGTACCGGTGGCGATTCCCGGAATCGATGCGCCCGCGCTGCGCAGCCTGGCTGTCGGTCGCGACGGCACCGTGTGGCTGGGCACCAACAGCGCCGGGCTGATCGGCTTTTCGCCCGCTACCGGCGCGGTGCGGCGGATTCCCTTCCGCGACGGTGATCCGCGCGGGCTGGCGCATCCGCAGGTGCACGCGCTGCTGGTCGACCGTGCCGGCCGGGTCTGGATCGGCACCGGCCATGGCCTGGACCTGTTCGATCCGCACAGCGGGCAACTGCGGCATTTCCATCAGCACCCCGACCGCAGCGACGGCCTAGCGAGCAATCTGGTGCGCGCGCTGTGGCAAGGCCCGGATGGGGCGATCTGGGTCGGCAGCCACGGCGGGCTCAACCGGGTTGACGTCGACACCAATGGCTCGCTGCATTTCGGGCAGCCGCTCGCCGCCGCGCTCAAGGGCCAGCCGCTGCCAGTGGTGTTCAGCCTGCTCGGCGATGCCGGCCACGACCTGTGGATGGGCACGGATCGCGGCCTGCTGCGCTACACGCCGCGCAGCGGAGCGCTGCGTCGCTACGGCCTCACCGACGGATTGCAGGATCTCGAGTTCAACGGCGGCGCCGCGGCGGCACTGGCAGATGGTCAGCTCGCATTCGGCGGCGTCAACGGCGTCAACCTGTTCGACCCGGCACGGATCGTCGACAGCCCACTGCAGCCGCCGTTGCGGCTGCTTTCGGTGCAGATCGGCGCGCAGAACGACAACGACACCCGGCCGGCATGGCACACCGGGCAGATCGATCTCCCCGAATCCAGCGGGCTGTTGCGCCTGCGCGTCGACGCGCTCGACTATCTGGGCAATGCCGAGGTCCGCTACCGCTATCGGATCGATGGCCTGGATCGCGACTGGATCGACAACGGCCACCGCAACGAGATCACCTACACCCTGCTGCCTGCAGGCCATTACCAGTTGCGGGTGCAGAGCACCAATCACGATGGCATCTGGAATCCGCAGGAGTTGCGCCTGCCGATCCATGTCACTCCGCCGTTGTGGCGGCATCCGCTGGCACTGACCGCCTATGCGTTGCTGACGTTGGCCATCTGCGCCGGACTGCTGTTGTCGTGGCGGCGGCGCCGGCGGCTGGAGCGCGGTTATTTCGCCCGCATCCGCGATCGCGAGGAGCGCCTGAAGCTGGCGCTGTGGGCGTCCGGCGAGCAGTTCTGGGACTACGATCTCGCGCGCGGCGAACTGCAGCGCATGCGCGTGCAGGAGGACGTGCGCAGCGCTTCGGACATCGTGGTCGAAACCGAGATCGAGTCCGACCACCGTATCCATCGCGACGATCTGCCACAGGTGCAGGAGCGCCTGCGCCAGCACCTGCGCGGCACTTCGGCGCTGTTCCTGTCGGAGCATCGCATCCCCGGCGACAACGGCAACTGGATCTGGGTGCGCGCGCGCGGGCGCGTGGTCGAGCGCGACGCCACCGGGCGCGCGCTGCGTATCGCCGGCACCGCCCGCGACATCACCCACAGCCGCCATGCCGAACGCGAACGCCGCATCGCAAGCGAAGTGCTGCGCAGCATGAGCGAGGCGGTCTCGGTGCTGGATAGCAATTTCGATTTCATCTCGGTCAATCCCGCGTTCTCGCGCATGACCGGCTATGGCGAGGTCGAGGTGCTCGGGCGCAATTCCAGCCTCATCGACAGCGGCCAGCACGATCCCGCGTTCTATGCCGAGGTCCGCTCGCAGCTGGGGCGCCATGGCCGCTGGTCGGGCGATATGTGGCAGCAGCGCAAGGACGGCGAAGAGTTCCTCTGCTCCTACGAGTGCAGCTCCGTGCTCGACGGCAATGGCCAGCACGCGCTGTACGTAGTGGTGCTGAGCGACATCACCGACCAGAAGCGCGCCGAGCAGGAACTGCGCTACCTCGCCAACTACGACACCCTCACCAACCTGCCCAACCGCACCCTGCTGGCCGAACGGCTATCGCGCGCGATCGTGCGCGCGCGCCGCCAGGACGATCGCATCGCGGTCCTGTTCCTCGACCTGGACCGCTTCAAGGACATCAATGATTCGCTGGGCCATGCCGCCGGGGACCGCATCCTGCGCGCCGCCGCGGTACGCCTGCAGGAGACCGTCGGCCAGCAGCACACCGTGGCGCGTTTGGGCGGCGACGAGTTCACCGTCGTGCTGGAGAACCTCGAAGCGCCGGAGCAGGCCGACAAGGTCGCGCGCGAAATCCTGACCGCGTTCGAGGCGCCGCTGTTGCTCGACGATCGCCAGGAAGTGGCGATCTCGCCGTCGATCGGCATCAGCCTGTATCCGGACCACGCGCAGGTGCCGACCGAGCTGCTGAAACATGCCGACACCGCGATGTACCAGGCCAAGGCCGCGGGCAGGCGCACCTACATGCGCTACACCGAGGCGATGGACGTCTTGATCCGACAGCGCGCGACGGTCTCTGGCGCGCTGCGCAAGGTGCTCGACCGCGGCGAGTTGCGGCTGGTGTATCAACCGCGGCTGGCGCTGGCGCAGAGCCGGATCGTCGGTGTCGAGGCGCTGCTGCGCTGGCACAGCGAGGACTACGGCGACATCCCGCCGACGGAGTTCATTCCGCTGGCCGAGGAGAGCGGGCTGATCCTGGAAATCGGCGAATGGGTACTGCGCGAGGCGTGCCTGACGCTGCAACGCTGGCAGCAGCACGGCCTGCGCGGCCTGGTGATGTCGGTCAACGTGTCCGCATTGCAGCTGTTGCGCGGGGACCTGCCCGCCGTGGTCGAGCGCGTGCTGGCCGAAACCGCATTGCCACCGCAGTCGCTGGAGCTGGAACTGACCGAGAGCGTGATCATGGCCAACGCGCAGCAGACCGCCGACAAGCTGCAGGCCTTCCGCGACCTGGGCGTATCACTGGCGATCGACGACTTCGGCACCGGCTATTCATCGTTGGCCTATCTCAAGCGACTGCCGATCACCACGCTGAAGATCGACAAGGAGTTCGTCGACGATCTCAGCCTGGGCTCCGAGGACGCCGCGATCACCACCGCCGTGATCGCGATGGCGCGCGCGCTCGGCCTGAACGTGGTCGCCGAGGGCGTGGAAACGGCGGCGCAGATGCGGTTCCTGCGCGAGCACCTGTGCGACGAGATCCAGGGCTACTGGTTGTCGCCGCCGCTGGAAGCGCACCGCTGCCTGGCCTTCATCCGCAACTGGACCCCGGACGACATCCACGCCGGCGCCGCAGCGCAACCGACCGCGCCCTGACCGGCGCGTCTTGACCGGGTTGCGGCGGCTGCCTATCGTGCCGACATGGATAATCCCGACCTGATCGCCCAGCTGCGCGCCGTCGCCGCCAGCGTGGATACGCTGGTCGAACGCACGCAACGATTCGCCGACGAGAACCGCGGCCTGCGCCAGCAGCAGGAACAGCTGGCGGGCGAGCGCTCGCAGCTGCTGGCCAAGAACGAGCAGGCGCGGATGCGGGTCGAGGCGATGATCGCGCGGCTGAAGTCGCTGGAGCAGCACACGTGAGCCTGACTTCATGAACCTGACCCTATGAGCGCGTCCAGCGAGCCGGTCAGCATCCGCGTGCTCGACCGCGAGTATACGGTCGGCGTCGATGTGGACGGACGCGACAGCCTGATGGCCGCGGCGAAACTGCTCGACGGCAAGATGCGCGAGGTCCGCGGCGCCAACCGCATGGCCGCGATCGATCGCATCGCGGTACTGGCGGCGCTCAACCTGGCGCACGAACTGCAGCAGCTGCGCGATGACAGCGGCAAGCGCGATCGCGAACTCGCACGCACGCTTGATGACCTGCAGCGCAAACTGGACGGCTGGCTCGATACCACCGGGCGTTGATGCGAATGCGAATACGCATGCGCGCACGCGTATTCGCAGCCGTCGCTGAACCGCACTGTGCGACCGACGAACGGATGCGATGGCGACCGATCCGGCGCTATAATTTCGCTGCGTCCTCTGCCGTGATCGACGGCGTGCAAAACATACGCCTTGTCCCTTAATGACGACTACGGGGATGCAGCGGAAGCCCGGCGTGCAGGTCCGCCTAGTAGCGGGAAGCCCGACGGCCTCCAGGCATTCCCACTTGAACCCCGGGTTCAAGGTCGTTTTCGCACGCATCGCCATGGCGGAGGATGCATTCATGCGAGTTCGCAACGGCCCGCACATCCCCGTGCGGACTGTTCGATGGAAAGCGAAATACATGAAGCCCGTGCGCGAGTGCGGGTTTTTTATTGACTGCAAGGTCCAGATCGCGGCATGACTCCTGACCGCAACACAGTGCGTAGTAACCTGCGCAAACTTCGCCGCGGCATTACCGCCGGCGAACGCATCGCCGCCGCCGAATCCCTAGCCGGACACTTGCTGGCCCTGCCGTTCGCGCCCGCCTCGGGCTACGTTGCAGGCTATTGGGCGATGAATGGCGAAATCGCATTGCATGTCTGGCAACTCCGGTTGCCGCCGCCAGTCATCTACTGCCTGCCGGTGCTGAGCGGTGACCGCCTGCGCTTCGCGCCGTGGCGGCCGGGCGATCCATTGCTTACCAACCGTTTCGGCATTCCGGAACCCGATGTTGCCGCCGCGTCGCTGCTCGATGCGCAGGCGCTGGCACTGGTGGTGCTGCCGCTGGTGGGTTTCGGTGCGTGCGGGCAGCGGCTCGGCATGGGTGGCGGCTGGTACGATCGCAGCTTCGCGTTCCGCAACGAACGTCCCGCGCCACCGTGGCTGGTCGGCGCGGCGTTCGCCGCGCAACAGGTCGATGCCCTCGTCGCCCAACCCTGGGACGTGGCGCTCGATGCAGTGTGCAGCGAACGCGACACCTTGTTGATCAACGGCGTCCCGGCATGAGTCCACGCAAACGCCACTGGCTGATGAAATCCGAACCCGGCGCCTTCTCCATCGACGACCTGCAACGCGCCGGCAGCGAGCCGTGGACCGGCGTGCGCAACTACCAGGCGCGCAACTTCATGCGCAGCATGCAAATCGGCGACGGCGTGCTGTTCTACCACTCCAATACCGAGGTACCGGGCATTTACGGCGTCGCCGAGGTGGCAAGTGCGCCTTATCCGGATCCCACCCAGTTCGATCGCAAGTCGCAATACTTCGACAAAAAGGCCACCCACGAGCAGCCGCGCTGGGAGCTGATCGACGTGCGCTACCTGCGC
>DASZZT010000133.1:0-15306 GCA_035543275.1 Luteimonas sp.
GCCGAACAGCGCCGGCGTCAGCGGCGCGCCCTGCGCGTCGATCACCGTCGCATTACCGGCTGCAAGACCGTTGCCTACGGCACTGATGCGGCCGTCGTGCACCAGCACGTCGGCGTTGTGCAAGGTGCCGCGCGCGGTCGCAGTGTGCACGGTGGCGTTGCGGATCAGCAGGTCCTGCGCGGATGCGCCGGCGCAGGCAAACAGCAATGCGCTGGCGACGAACGTCTTCAGCGTGCTCATCGCACACGTCCCTGCGCGACGCCCCGTTCGGGTTCGCCCTGGCCCAGCATGAAATCCGACTTCGGCTGCCGCGACGGATCGTTGCGGTCGTACACCCGCGCGCCATCGATGTAGACCTGTTCGGCGCGCGCATAGACGCTGAACGGCGTGCCGTTCCAGACCACGACGTCGGCCATCTTGCCGGTTTCCAGCGTGCCGGTGCGCGCCTCGATGCCGAGCGCCTTGGCCGGATTCGCGGTCAGCCAGCGAATCGCGCGTTCCGGCGGAATGTCGATCCCCGCCAGCTGCGCATGTGCCATTGCCTTGGCCGCTTCCTGGTTGAGGCGCTGGATGCCTTCCTCGGAATCCGAATGCACGATCGCGCAACTGTTGTGCGGGCGATCGACCAGCGCCAGGTTTTCCTGGATGCCGTCGAACGCCTCCATCTTGAAGCCCCACCAGTCGGCCCACAGCCCGGCGCATACGCCCTCGGCGGCGAGTCGGTCGGCGAGCTTGTAGGCCTCGACGCCGTGGTGGAACGCGGCGACCTTGAAGCCGAACTCCTTGGCCAGGTCGAGCATCGTCGCCATCTCGTCGGCGCGGTAGCAGTGGATGTGCACGCGGATGTCGCCGTTGATCGCGCCGGCGAGCGTGTCGAGCTTGAGGTCGCGCTTGCCGCCGGTGTCGGCGTCGCTGTCGGGCGCCGTCGATGCGCTCTGCCACCAGTGGCGCTTCTTCCGCGTGGTGTCCTGCTGCTCGCCGTTCTTCTTCAGGTATTCGGCGGCGTCGATGAACGCGGCGCGGTAGCCGGCGATGTTGCCCATCCGCGTCGACGGGCCACCCTTCTGGCCATAGACGCGCTTCGGGTTCTCGCCGCAGGCCATCTTCAGACCCCACGGCGCGCCCGGGAATTTCATGCCCTGGTAAGTCGTCGACGGCACATTTTTCAACGTCACGCCGCGGCCGCCGATCAGGTTCGCCGAACCCGGCAGCACCTGCAGCGAGGTGATGCCGCCGGCGAGCGCGGTGAGGAAGCCTGGATCCTGCGGCCAGATCGAATGCTCGGCCCACACGTTCGGCGTGGTCGGCGCGGTCGCCTCGTTGCCGTCCTGCGCCGCGTTGACGCCCGGGCTCGAATACACGCCCAGATGCGAATGCACGTCGATCAACCCCGGCGTCACCCACTTGCCGGTGCCGTCGACGCGGGTGGCGTCGACTGGCGCATCGAGATTAGTGCCGACGGTGACGATCTTGCCGTCGCGCAGCAGCACGTCGGCGTCGTCCAGGCGCGATCCGGTACCGGTGAGCACGGTCGCGTGCTGGATCAGCACCGGGCCGGAAGCGATCGGCTGGTAGGTGCCCGGATACGGATCGGCGGTGAAGCGTGAGCTGGCAGCGGACGCGGCCTGCGCGCTGCCGGCGAGCAGCGTCGCGCCGAGCGCGGCGATCAATGGTCGAAGCATGGAAATCCCCGAAATGCGATGAAAAGACAACCCCCACACCGTAGCCGCGCATCGGCGCCGTGCCAACCCTGACGGAGGTCATGGATCGTCGTGACGGAATGCGCAAATGACGTAGCCCGGATGGGCGAAGCGAACCGTTCGCGCAAAGCCCAGGATTACGGCCTGCGGCCTAACCTGGGCTACAAATGCTGCTTTCGACGCCGCCAGACAGCGTGCGCTGTGCGCACGAGCGATCAGTAGCGCGGCACGTGCACGTCGGCCTGGTCGGCCCACGCATCGATGCCGCCGATGACGTTGTAGACCGCGCTGAAACCGAGCTGGCGGAAATGCTCCGCCGCCTGCGCGCTGCGGCCGCCGTGGTGGCACAAAAAAGCCAAAGCGGTCGCCTTCGCCAGCGCTTCGAGCGATGCGCTGCCAGCGTCGAGCGTGCGGAAAGGCGCGTTGACCGAAGCGAGCGCACGTTCCTCGGCCGGGCGCACGTCGACCAGCGTCAGCGTGCCGGCCTTGACCTGCGCATCGGCTTCGACCGGCGACAGCGCGCGCACTTTCGGCGGCGCGTTCGGATGCTCGATCACCAGGCCGCGGCCGCGCTCGTCGTCGGCCCAGTCGATCGACAGGCCTTCGGCGCGTCGTGCAGAGGCCAGGTCGAACTGCGCGCGGATGCCGTCGGTCTCGATCGCGATGGCGTTCGCATCGGCCGGCGCCAACTGCAATTTGGCGTTGAAGCGTGGATCGACCTCGACTTGCAACGCATAGCCGTCGCCGGCATTGGCCAGCGCGTCGCGCAGCATCGCGGCCGCGGCCGCGGTGATGGTGATGCGCGGCGGCGTGCGGTCCGGCGCCGGCAGGCCGAGCGTGGCGTGCAGTTCGCCGGAGTTGGCCATCTGCTCGATGATGTCGCTGCCGCCGACCAGTTCGCCGCCGATATACAGCTGCGGGATCGTCGGCCATTCGCCATAGGCCTTGATGCCTTCGCGGATTTCCGGATCGCCCAGCACGTCGACGTGCGCGTAGTCGATGCCCAGGGCGTTGAGAGTGCCGATCGCCCTCGCGGAGAAACCGCACTGCGGCGCGCGTGGTTCGCCCTTCATGAACAGCACGACACGGTTGGCGCCGAGCAGGGATTCGATGCGGGCGCGCAGGGCGGGGTCGAGCGACATGGCGGCGGTCCGGAACGCGGGGAACGCATTCTACGCCCGTGGCATGATGCGGCCATGCCAACGACGACACCGCTGCATCTCCCGCCACGCCATCCGCATGTGTGGATCGCGTGCCTGCTGGCGTCGCAGCTGCTGGCGGTCGCGCTATGGTGGCGGTTCGGATGGCGGGTGGGATTGCCGGTCGTGGTTGCCACGCATCTGTCGTTCGGGTGGGGCGTGTTGCGGCCGCAGTCGCGGTTGTACAGCCCGGTGCTGGTGCGCCTTCCGACCAACGACCGTTGTGTGTGGCTGACGATTGACGATGGTCCGTCCGACGAGACGCTTGCGGTCCTCGACCTGCTCGACGCGCACGCGGCGAAAGCGACGTTCTTCGTGGTCGGCGAACGCGCGCAGGCGCGGCCGGAGCTGGTGCGCGAGATCGTGCGTCGCGGCCACAGCGTCGGCAATCACAGCGCGACCCACCCGGCCGGGTGGTTCTGGGCGCTCGGTCCGCGGCGCATGGACGACGAGATCACGCGCACGCAACGCATCCTGCGCGACATCACCGGTGTCGCGCCGCGCTGGTTCCGCGCCGTGGTCGGCTTCGCCAACCCGTTCGTGTCGGCACCGCTCAAGCGCCACGGCCTGGCGCGGGTGGCGTGGAGCGCGCGCGGCTTCGATGCGATCGTCGCCGATCCGCACAAGGTCACCGCGCGCATCGAGCGGCAGTTGCGACCGGGCGCGATCGTGCTGCTGCACGAAGGCGCGCGGCACGGGCGCAATGTCGAGACGCTGGCGCTGATGTTGCAGCGGCTGGACGTGCTGGGGTATCGCAGCGTGTTGCCCGAGGGCGAAACTGCCGCCACAGCACCTGGAATTGTGGGAGCTGCTTCAGCCACGAGCTCTTCGGCCGGCGCTGCGAACGATCAGGAGCTCGCGGCTGAAGCCGCTCCCACAGCAGTCACACGGGCCTCGTCGCCACCACAAGCCAGTTGTTGAACGGCGTGTTGCCGTGCAGCGGGGTGAACTCGCCCTGCAGGCCGGCGCGTGCCAGGTGCGTGCGCAGTTCACTGGCGCGCGGATAACGGCGCGGCGCGGCGTTCATCCACCCGAGCAGGTTGGCCACCCGGTCCAGCGCGCGCGTCGCGCGCATGCGCTGGCTGCCATCCTCCAGGCCGCTGCGGATCACCAACCGCGCACCCGGCGCGAGCATCGCGACCGCCGCGTCCAGCACCCGCTGTTGCGCGGCGTCGTCCAGGTACTGCAGCACGTCGAGGATCGCCACGCTGCCGCGATGCGCCGGAAACGCGCTGGCGAGATCGATCATCGCGAATTCCGTATCGGTCAACCCGGCATTATGTGCAGCGCGTTGCGCCTCGGCGATCTTGGCGGCGTCGTTGTCGACACCGCGGTACGGCAGGTCGACTCCCTCGATGCGCAACGCATGCGCAAGCAGGCCGATTCCGCAACCCAGGTCGAGCAGCGGCGCGGTGCTGCCGCGCAACGCTGCCGCCACCCCCGGATACAGCGGATCGCTGCCGAGCTTGATGCGGCTGTAGTGGTAGTGCCAGCGGTTGCCGTACCAGCGCGTCGGCAGGAAGGCACGCGCGATGCGCAGCACCGTGGTGCGATCGAACGCCGGCGTCGCGTTCACCGCGCCAGCAGCCGTCGCGCGACCGGCAACGCGGCTTGCGCCCACAACGTGTACATCGCCGCCGACGGATGCAGGCCGTCGTCGGCCAGCATCGCCGCCTCCGCGCCACGTTCGCGCGAGAACTGCGTGATGTCGACGAAGGCGACGTCGCGCGCCGCGCAGATGTCGCGCGCGGCGACATTGTAGGCGTCCAGTTCGCGCGCGATGGTTGCCGGATCGCGCCCGGACTCGCGACCGAAGCGGGTCACGCCCCAGTCGGGAATGCTGAGCACCAGTACGCGCTCCCGGCGACCGCCGGCGAAGCCGATCGCGCGTTCGAGCAGCGCCGCGAAGCCCGTGCGGTAATCGTCGACATCGTGACCGCGATACTGGTTGTTGACGCCGATCAACAGGCTGACGAAATCGTGGTCGCCAGACGGTGGCGCGACATCGATCGCGGCATCGAGTTCGTCGGTGGTCCAGCCGGTGCTGGCGATGATGCGCGGATCGCCCAGTGCGATACCGCCGGCGCGCAACGCATGCGCCAGTTGCACCGGCCAGCGCGCCTCGGGGGCGACGCCTTCACCGATGCTGTAGCTGTCGCCGAGGGCGAGGTAGCGCAACGTGTCCGCCGCCCCGTGCTGCGGAGGCTGCGCCGCGCAACCGGCGAGCATGCTCATCGCCAGCAGCGCCTCAAGCCACCGCAACTGCACGCGCACCGCTGACCTTCGCGGAGATGCTCTCCGCGCGCCGCGACAGCACGCGCTCGATGCGCGCGAACACCTCGCGCAGCACGTCGGCCTGCGGCAGCAGCGTCACCCGGAAATGATTGCGATAGGGCACGTTGAAGCTGGAGCCGGGCACGATCAGCACGTCTTCGGTCTCGAGCATTTCCAGCGCGAAGGCATGGTCATCGAATCCGCGCGCGGCGGCGCCGACCACGGCGGGGAAGCCGTACAGCGCGCCTTGCGGTGGGACCAGGTGCAAATGCTCGCTTGCGGCGCAGCTCTCGATCAACGCGCGCCGGGTTTCATGCAGGCGGCCGCCCGGCGAGCACAGCGCGCTGATGGTGTCCTCGCCATGCAACGCGGCGTCGATCGCGAACTGGCCCGGTACGTTGGCGCACAGACGCAGCGCGCCGAGCAGGTCCATCGCGTGGTGGAAATCGCCGCTGGCAAGCGGGTCGCCGCTCAGCACCGCCCAGCCGACGCGCCAGCCGCAGGCGCGATGCACCTTCGACAGGCCGCCGAACGACAGGCACGGCAGCTCGCCGGCCAGCGGTGCGAGCGGCTGGAACGTTGCATCGTCGTAGAGGATGCCGTCGTAGATCTCATCACTCATCAGCAGCAGGTGGTGCCTTGCGGCGATCGCGACGATGCGTTCCAGCAGTGCGCGCGGATAGATCGCACCGGTCGGGTTGTTCGGGTTGATCAGCACGATCGCGCGGGTACGCGATGACACCAGCGATTCGATCTCGTCGGGATCGGGCAGGAAGCCCTGCTCCGAAGAAGAATGTTCCGGATTGCAGCGGTAGTACACCGGGCGGCCATCGTTGAGGATGGTCGCGGCGCTCCATAGCGGATAGTCCGGTGAGGGCAGCAGCACTTCGTCGCCGGGATCGAGCAAGGCGCGCAGCGACAGATCGATCAGTTCGCTGACGCCGTTGCCGATGAACACCCGTTCCGGTGATGCATTCGGCGTGCCGCGCTGCCGATGGAATGCGGCAATCGCCTCGCGCGCGGCCGGTAGGCCCTGCTGGTGCGTGTACGGATCGGTGTGGGCGATCTGGTCGGCGATCGCGCGTTGCAGGTGTTCCGGCGCGCGGAAGCCGAACGCGCCGGGATTGCCGATGTTGAGCTTGATCAGCGTGCGGCCCTGGCCTTCGAGTTCGCGGGCGCGGCGGGCGAGCTCGCCGCGGATCTCGTAACGGACTTCGGACAGGCGGGCGCGGGTCTTGAGGCTGAGCACGGACATCGGCTTTGCGGGCGGAGATGAAATGGCCCGACAGCCTAGCCCAAACCGCAATCTGCAGGAGCGCTCATGCTCTATAGACGCATGCGGTGCTCCTACAGGGTACACGGGGCTAGAATCGGGTCATGACAACACCACACCCCGCATGACTCCGTTGCGCGCGATCGGCTGGCCCTGGCCGGAGCCGCCCCAGGATCCTGCAGGGCTGGATCCCGCCTGGTGCGAGGCAATCGCGGCGCATCCGCAGGCGCGGCCGGCGCGCGTGATCGAGCAGCACCGCTCTGGCTACATCGTCGCCGAAGGCCCCGGCGCGGGCTTTGCCGCCGAGTCGCCGCCGGAGTGGCAGCGGCCGCCGAGCTACAAGAAAGGCAACACCGCAGTGGAAGATCGCGCTGCGGTCGGCGACTGGGTGCTGGTCGAAGGCACGCCGCCCTCAAAAAGCACGATCGTCGCCATGTTGCCGCGCCATTCCGCGATCAAGCGCGCCGCCGCCGGCGAGCATTACAAGCAACAGGTGATCGCGGCCAATGTCGATGTCGTGTTCGTGGTCTGCGGACTCGATGCCGACTTCAACCCGCGCCGGATCGAGCGTTACCTGCTGCTGATCCAGGGCAGCGGCGCAGAACCGGTGGTGGTGCTGACCAAGGCCGACAAGACCGATGACGTGGCCGGCGCGGTGGCAGAACTCTCCGATCTTGCGGCACAAGGCGTTGCGATCGTCGCGCTCAACGCCAAGGATCGCGATCGAGTCGCCGCACTCGATCGCTGGCTGCAACCGGGCCACACCGCGGTGCTGGTCGGCAGTTCCGGCGCCGGCAAGTCGACCTTGACCAACAGCCTGCTCGGCGTCGAGCGGATGAAGACCGCCGAGGTGCGCGCCAGCGACGAGCGCGGCCGCCACACCACCACCCACCGCGCGCTGATCCCGTTGCCGTCGGGTGCCTGCCTGATCGACACGCCCGGCATGCGCGAGTTGAAACCGACCGGCGAGGAAGCCGTCGCCGAGAGCTTCGCCGACATCGACGCGCTTGCCGAGCAGTGCCGGTTCCGCGACTGCAAACACGAACGCGAGCCCGGTTGCGCGGTGCGCGCCGCGATCGCGGCCGGTACGCTCGCTGCGGATCGCTACGCGCATTACCTGAAGCTGCGCGACGAGGTTGCGGGAGCCGCGACCAAACTGGCGACGCGGCGCGCGCAGAGCACGGACGACAAGGCGCCCGGCAAGGCCTTGCCCAAGCGCTCGAACGAGAAGTACGGTCGCGATTGATGCAATCCCACACCCACCGCTGATGGCCGACCACGCGCCCGAGGTGCTGCATCACGCCGCGCTGGATGCGCGCATGCTCGCGGCGGTGAGCGGGATCAAGCTGCTGGCGCTGGTCAGCTGGCCCGTGGAAGTGCAGCAGGCATTCCTTGCGCAATGGACGCGCGGTGGCATGGTGTTGCCGCAGGTGGTCTATCCGCGGCACGATTTCTCCGAGGCGCGGCGCGAACTCGACGCGATCATGACTGCGGCCGACAGCAACCATCCGTTGGGCCGCTACGTGTGCGAATCCGCGCGCAGCTGGTCGATCGCCGCCGAATTGCTGGAAGCGCTCGGCACGCGCGCGGTGACGACCCATTCGCTGCGATTGTTCGGCCATCCCGACGAGCCGCTGCCCGGCAACGGCCCGACCACGCGCGAGGCGGCGCGGCACTTCATCGATATCGCCGACGAACTCGATCGCGAGCTGCTGGCGCCGTCGGAACAGGTCACGATCTCGGCGACGGCGTTGCAACTGCAGTTGCAATTCGATCTCGATGACTTCTTCAACCAGCGCGTGATCGAGGTGGTGCTCGATCCGGACCTGATCGCCAAGGCCGCCGCCGGAGCCACCCGCATCCGCCTGCGCTCGGGCGCCGCGTTCAGTGACTACGACCGCCATCAGCTGCTGGAACACGAGGCCTTCGTGCATTCGCTGACTGCCCTCAACGGCCGCGAGCAGCCACTGCTGCCGAGCCTGGCTTTGTCCTCGCCGCGTACCACGGCAACCCAGGAAGGATTGGCGACGTTCGCCGAGCAGATCACCGGCAGCATCGACATCGAGCGCATGAAGCGCGTCAGCCTGCGCATCGAGGCGGTGGCGATGGCACTGAGCGGAGCCGACTTCGTGCAGGTATTCCGCTATTTCCTCGATGCCGGACAGAACGAGGTCGAGAGCTTCGCCTCGGCGCAGCGCGTGTTCCGCGGCGTGCCGCTGACCGGCGGTTCCGCGTTCACCAAGGACACCGTTTACCTGCGCGGCCTGATCGGCGTGCACACCTTCTTCCGCTGGGCGCTCAAGCACCGCAAGCTGCGCCTGTGCCGGTTGCTGTTCGCCGGCAAGATGACGCTGGCCGACGTACAGCGCTTCGAGCCGCTGTTCGACAGCGGCGCCGCCGGCCCGGTATTGCTGCCGCCGCGTTGGCTGCCGCAATGGGTCTCGCGCGCCAACGGCCTGGCCGGGATGCTGGCGTTCTCGCTGTTCGCCAACCGTATCCACCTCGACCAGATCGCCAGCGAACAGGCACTGATGGATCTCTAGCGAGCCGGCATGAGGCGTCCGTCTGCCTCGATCACGTAATCCGCCGGCGCACCGGTGACGACGATGCTGACGCGGTTGCCGATCGCCACGCCGGCGTAGCGCGGGACCTCGTGGCTCAGGCGCTCGAACACCCAGGCCTCGGCATCGGGCGCCGGCCGCAGCCGCACGGAGCGATCGTTGTCGCGCAATGCATCGGCCAGCGCCGACGAAAACACCGCCTGCACCTCGCCGACATGGCGCAGCTGCCGCATCACGTTGACGCCGTGCCAGACGCTGACCACGGCGGCCAGCACCAGAACGCCGCGACCCCAATGCGGTGCGCGCGTCCACGCCGCCGCGGCCACTGCGGCGGTGAGCGCAGCGAAGCCGTAGGCGTAATGGTTCCAGCTGGCGCCCAGCAGCAGCACCGGGCCCAGCGCGGCGATGCCGCCGATCAGGAAGATCGCGACCAGCCGCGCATGGCTGCGCCACAACGCCGCAAGCAGCGCCAGCCACAACGCCGTGGCGACGATGACGCTGCCGTTGAAGCCACGCGCCAGAGTGTTGAAAGTCTCGAACAGCGACGGGATCGACGGATACAGCTGGTATTCGAACCAGCGCAGCGGCATGTGCGCCAGTCCCAGCGTGTATTGCGCTCCCGCGCGCGGTGCATGCAGCAGTACGTCGATGCGCGCAGCCAGGTACAGCGCCGCGACGATCCCGGACCCGAGCAGCGCCACGGCCCAGCTGCGCTTGCGGCCGTCGAACCACCACGCCACCAGCAACAGCGCCGGAATCGACAGTGCGGCCTCCTTGGCCAGCAGCGCGATCGCGGTCAACAGCGCACCGGCGACGCAGGCGATCCACGCGCGCGGCTGGCGGACGACGCTCCAGCCGGCCAGCAATGCACATGTGACCCAAGCCAGATCGCCGATCGTGCCGACCCAGCCGTGCACGTAAGCCGCATACGGACCGAGCGCGAACACCAGCGCGCCGACGATCGCCGGTCCCGTCGCCACGCCGAAGCGACGCGACAACGCGCACAGCAGCGCCGCGTTCGCCGCGCCCCACGCCACCAACAGCGCGTGGAATGCCTGCGGATTTGCGAACAACTGCCGCGACAACCACAACCACAGGTTGAAGGTCAGCGGCCGATACTGGAACGCGTCGATCGCGGTCCACGGCAACCACGGCACCGCTGGCCCGCCGGACGCACCGGAGAACGCGGCCCATTGCAGTTCATCGTGGCTGAAGTAGCCGGGATTGAGGATCAGCGGCAGCTGCGCCAGCAGCACCAGCGCGAACACGATCACGGGCGTGACCACGGGTGCGAGTCGTGCGCGCCATGCCTGTGTTGTGGTCCGATCCATACGGCCTCCTGCGGTCGCGGCATTCTGCGGGATGCGCCGGCGCCGGCGCCATCGTCCTTGCGCGGACAGCCCGCAACCGAAAACGGCTAGACGAAAGCCGCTAGAATCAGGCGCCCGCCTGCGGCTTCCGTCCGATGTCCGACCCCCCATCGTCCAGCCACCCAGCGCCGAGCCCGGTGGCGCCAAGCGACAACTTCAAGCAGTCCTCGCTCGACTATCACCGCGCCGAGCCCAAGGGCAAGATCAAGGTCGTCGCGACCAAGCCGATGGTGACGCAGCGCGACCTGGCGCTGGCCTACTCGCCCGGCGTGGCCTATGCCTGCGACGCGATCGTCGCCGACCCCAATACCGCCAGCGAACTCACCGCGCGCGGCAACCTGGTCGCGGTGATCACCAACGGCACCGCGGTGCTGGGCCTGGGTGACATCGGCCCGCTCGCCAGCAAGCCGGTGATGGAAGGCAAGGGCATGCTGTTCCAGAAGTTCGCCGGCATCGACGTGTTCGACATCGAGTTGAATGAACGCGACCCGGACAAGCTGGTCGAGATCATCGCCGCGATGGAGCCGACCTTCGGTGGCATCAACCTCGAGGACATCAAGGCGCCGGAGTGTTTCATCGTCGAGCGCAAGTTGCGCGCGCGCATGAACATCCCGGTGTTCCACGACGACCAGCACGGCACCGCGATCATCGTCGGCGCCGCCGTACTCAACGCGCTGCAAGTGGCCGGCAAGAAGATCGAGGAGGTGAAACTCGCGACCTCCGGTGCCGGTGCTGCCGGCATCGCCTGCCTCGACATGCTGGTCGCGCTCGGCATGAACCCGCAGAACATCCTCGCGGTCGACCGCGACGGCGTGCTCTACAGCGGCCGCCCGAACCTGGATCCGGACAAGGCGCGATACGCGCGCGATACCGACAAGCGCACGCTGGCCGACATCGTCGCCGGCGCCGACATCTTCCTCGGCCTCTCCGCCGGCGGCGTGCTGAAAGCCGGGATGGTCGCGACGATGGCGCCAACACCGATCATCCTCGCGCTCGCCAATCCGTATCCGGAGATCCTGCCGGAGGACGCGAAGGCCGTGCGCCAGGACTGCATCATCGCCACCGGCCGCTCGGACTATCCGAACCAGGTCAACAACGCGCTGTGCTTCCCGTACATCTTCCGCGGTGCTCTCGACGTCGGTGCCACCGAGATCGACGAGGCGATGAAGCTTGCCTGCGTGCGAGCGATCGCGGCGCTGGCGAAGATGGAGTCCTCCGATCTGGGCAGTGCCTACGGCGGCGACGTGCCAAAATTCGGCGCCGAATATCTGATCCCGCGCCCGTTCGACCCGCGCCTGCTGGTGATGCTGGCGCCGGCGGTGGCGAAGGCTGCGATGGCTTCCGGCATCGCCGCGCGCCCGATCGCCGATTTCGATGCCTATGAGGAGAAGCTCGGCCAGTTCATCTACCGCACCGGCTTGCTGATGAAGCCGGTGTATGACCGCGCGCGCGCCGACAAGCAGCGCGTGGTGTATGCCGAGGGCGAGGAGGAAACCGTGCTGCGCGCAGTGCAGACGGTGGTCGACGAGCAACTGGCGACGCCGATCCTGATCGGCCGTCCGGACGTGATCGACGCGCGCATTGCGCGGCTTGGCCTGCGCATGCGCGCCGGTGTCGATTTCGAGCTGACCAACATCAACGACGACCCGCGCTTCAGCGACTACTGGCAGCAGTACCACGCGCTGACCGAGCGTCGCGGCGTGACGCCTGCGGCGGCGAAGAACCTGCTGCGCTCGCGTCCGACGTTGATCGCCGCGTTGATGGTTGAGCGCGGCGAGGCCGACGCGATGATCTGCGGCCTGGTCGGCCGCTTCCACAAGAAGCTCGGCTACCTGCGCAGCGTGTTCTCGCTCGACCCCGGCGTGCAGTGCACCTCGGCGATGACAGGCGTGATCAACGACCACGGTGTGTGGTTCTTCCTCGACACCCACGTGCAGCTCGACCCCAGCGCCGAACAGATCGCCGAGGCAACGTTGCAGGCGTCGTACCGCCTGAAGCTGTTCGGCGTCGAGCCCAAGGTCGCGTTGTTGTCGCACTCCAACTTCGGCAGCCATGACGATCCGTCCGCGCAGAAGATGCGCAAGGTGCGCGAACTGCTGAAGTCGCGCGTGCCGAAGCTCGAAGTCGACGGCGAGATGATGGCCGACACCGCGTGGGACCCGGAACTGCGCACACGCATCTTCCCCAACACCACGCTCAGTGGCCGCGCCAACCTGTTCGTGCTGCCCAACCTGGACGCTGCCAACATCACCTACAACATGGTGCGGGTGATGACCGACGGCGTCGCCATCGGCCCGATCCTGATGGGCGTCGACCAGCCCGCGCACATCCTCACCCCGGCATCGTCACCACGCCGCGTCATCAACATGACCGCGATCGTCGCGGTCGAAGCGCAGATCCGCAAGGCGCAGCGGGAGAGCGGCAAGCGATCGGGCGGTTGATGCGGGACGAGCGAGGCGAGGTCACGGCTTACGCTGCTCCTACGAAGGGCAGCAGACGCCCCCTGCTAGAATCCGCCTCTAATCCGACGACAAATGCGCGGCCAGCGGGCCGCGCGGAGCGCGCAATGAACTGGCCCAACGAACTGCTGCAGAACGATCCCGATCCCAGCGAAACCCGCGAGTGGATCGAGTCCATCAAGGCCGTCCTCGACCACGACGGCGCCCCGCGCGCGCATCAGCTGCTGGAAGGCATGGTTGAGCTCACCCGCCGCGCCGGCGCGCATCTGCCGTTCTCGCCGACCACCGAATACATCAACACCATCCCCACCGGCCAGGAGGCGAAAGCGCCCGGCGACGCGGCGATGGAATGGCGCATCCGCTCGATCATCCGCTGGAACGCGATGGCGATGGTGGTGCGCGCCAATCGCAAACCCGGCGACCTCGGCGGCCACATCGCCAGCTTCGCTTCCGGCGCCACGCTCTACGACGTCGGCTTCAATCATTTCTGGCGCGCGCCGTCCGCCGAGCATCCCGGCGACCTGCTCTACATCCAGGGCCACAGCTCGCCCGGCATCTACGCGCGCTCATTCCTGGAAGGCCGCATCAGCGAATCGCAGCTCGACCACTTCCGCATGGAGGTCGACGGCCGCGGCGTCAGCTCGTATCCGCATCCGTGGCTGATGCCGGACTACTGGCAGACGCCGACCGTGTCGATGGGCCTGGGGCCGATCGCCGCGATCTACCAGGCGCGCAACTGGAAATACCTCGAAGGCCGCGGCCTGATGCCGAAGACCGATCGCAAGGTCTGGTGCTTCGTCGGCGACGGCGAAACCGATGAACCCGAAAGCCTCGGCGCGATCTCGGTCGCCGGCCGCGAAGGCCTCGACAACCTGGTATTCGTCGTCAACTGCAATCTGCAGCGCCTCGACGGCCCGGTGCGCGGCAACGGCAAGATCATCCAGGAGCTGGAGGGCCAGTTCCGCGGCGCCGGATGGAACGTGATCAAGACCATCTGGGGCAGCTACTGGGATCCGCTGCTGGCGCGCGATACCTCCGGAAAGTTGC
Source organism: Luteimonas sp. (assembly GCA_035543275.1). Lineage (GTDB taxonomy): Bacteria > Pseudomonadota > Gammaproteobacteria > Xanthomonadales > Xanthomonadaceae > Cognatiluteimonas. The sequence goes on from DASZZT010000133.1 coordinate 13,884, forward strand.
GCCAGCTGATGATGGAAACCGTCGACGGCGAATACCAGAACTGCAAGGCCTTCGGCGGCAAGTACACGCGCGACAACTTCTTCGGCAAATATCCGGAGACCGCGGCGCTGGTCGCCAATCTTTCCGATGACGACATCTGGCGCCTCAACCGCGGCGGCCACGATCCGCACAAGGTCTATGCCGCCTACGCCGCCGCGGTGAAGACCAGTGGCCAGCCGACCGTGATCCTGGCCAAGACCGTCAAGGGCTATGGCATGGGCAAGGCCGGCGAGGCGCTCAACCCGACCCACGGCACCAAGAAGATGGACGACGAGGACGTGCGGATGTTCCGCGACCGCTTCCAGATCCCGGTCAGCGATGCGCAGCTCAAGGACAGCGCGGTGCCGTTCTTCCATCCCGGCGAGAAGTCGCCGGAAGTCGAATACATGCAGGAGCGCCGCAAGGCCCTCGGCGGCTACCTGCCGCAGCGCCGGCGCAAGAGCACCCAGACGCTGGAGGTTCCGAAATTGGAAACCTTCGAGCGCATGCTCAAGTCCAGCGGCGAGCGCGAGATCAGCACCACGATGGCATTCGTGCAGACGCTCAACATCCTGTTGCGCGACAAGCAGGTCGGCCCACGGGTGGTTCCGATTGTTGCGGATGAAGCAAGAACGTTCGGCATGGAAGGCATGTTCCGCCAGCTCGGCATCTACGCCCCGCACGGGCAGAAGTACAAGCCGGTCGACCGTGACCAGCTGATGTACTACCGCGAGGACAGCACCGGCCAGGTGCTGGAGGAAGGCATCACCGAGTGCGGCGCGTTCTCGTCGTGGATGGCGTGCGCGACGAGCTACAGCACCAATGATCTGCCGATGTTGCCGTTCTACATCTACTACTCGATGTTCGGCTTCCAGCGTATCGGCGACAGCGCCTGGCAGGCTGGCGACATGCGCGCGCGCGGCTTCCTGCTCGGCGCCACCGCAGGCCGCACCACGCTCAACGGCGAAGGCCTGCAACACGAGGACGGCCACAGCATGGTGCAGGCCGGCCTGATCCCGAACTGCCGCAGCTATGACCCGACCTTCAGCTTTGAGGTCGCGGTGCTGCTGCAGTACGGCATGCAGCGCATGCTCGCCGAGCAGCGCGACGAGTACTTCTACATCACCTTGATGAACGAGAACTACGCCCACCCGGACATGCCCGAAGGCGCAGCCGACGGCATCATCAAGGGCATGTACTTGCTGAAAGATGCGGGCAAGCCGAAGAAAGGCGAGCTGCGCGTGCAGCTGCTGGGCAGCGGCACCATCCTGCGCGAGGTCATTGCCGCCGCCGAACTGCTCGACAAGGATTTCGGCGTGAAGTCGGATCTGTGGTCCTGTCCCAGCTTCAACGAGCTCGCGCGCGACGGCATCGACGCCGAACGCTTCAACCGCCTGCATCCGGA
>DASZZT010000134.1:0-14166 GCA_035543275.1 Luteimonas sp.
GCCGACGCCAGCCACGAATTGCGCACGCCGATCGCGGTCGTGCGCGGCGCGACCGAACTGCTGCTGGAGGATGCCGCCGACATCCCGCAACTGCAGCCGCGGCTGCAGCGGCTGGATCGCGGCATGCGGCAACTTTCGGAACTACTCGATGCCCTGCTCGCCCTGGCGCGCCGCCGGTTCGGTGCGCTCGAGCGCATCGACTTGCGAGACTGGCTCGGACAATGCCTGTGCGGGCTCGACGGAGTCAGGGACGGCGCGTTACGACTGTCGCTGGAATGCGACATCCAGTCCTGCGATCTGCCCACGCGCGAAGCGGAACTGGTGCTGCTTGGCGTCGTCAGGCAACTGGTCCCCGCCAGTACCAGCGGCACGCTTGTCGTCAATGCTGGCGACGGCGCGATCGGGTTGCGATTCATCGGCGATGCCGCAGATGCGGACTCTGGCGTGGCGCCATCGCGAGGGTCCAGCGATCGCCGGCCGGGCATGACCTTGATCGGGCGCCTGGCGGCCCAGATCGGCTGGTCCGTGGACGATTCGGACGAATCGATGCAACGCGTCCTGATCCGGTTCGGCACTCAGACCAAGTCGTTTACGCCTGACGCTTGACGCTGCAGCGCAGGAATCGCTAGAATTTCCGTTTTCCAGCACGTGGGGCCATAGCTCAGCTGGGAGAGCGCTACAATGGCATTGTAGAGGTCGCCGGTTCGATCCCGGCTGGCTCCACCAACTCGCTGAAGGTGTCATCAGTCCCCATCGTCTAGAGGCCTAGGACACCACCCTTTCACGGTGGACACCGGGGTTCGAATCCCCGTGGGGACGCCACCGCACCAAAGCAACACGCACCAAAGCAACACGCCCAAAAGCAAAACGGTCTGCGCAAGCGGGCCGTTTTGCTTTTGGGCCGGCGAGATTTCAGGCTGCTGCTGGAGCGTCGATCGCGGCGCGGCGCAGGGTCGCCACGCCATGTCCGCGCTCGGCCAGGTACTGCAGCCATTTGCCGAGGAACGTGTTCATGCGCATGCGGTGGTCGATGATTTCCGCCGGCGGCGGATACATCCCGATCACGTCCTGCCAGCGGCGGCCGACGTAGCAATGCGTCGCCTCGACCTGGCGCGCGTCGCGGTACAGGCGCAGGAACGCCGACGGGTCCGGTTCCCCGGTCACCGGATCCAGCAACGCGTAGGTCATCCGCAATTCGGTGGTATAGCGATGCTGTTCGATCACATCGATCCGCAGATCGAGCCCGTCGCCGATGCGGGAAAGATAGTTGCCCGGCAGGAGATCGGCCGGTTCGAACAGGCGCGTCAACCGGTCGAAATTCTCTGCATACAGCCCCATCAGCCAGCCGAAACGGCTCAGCCGGGGAATGCGTGCGACGCGGGACATGACGTGGGACATGACCCGATGCTACACGCGAAAACGCACACCAGACAGCATTGACGGAACGTCGCAAGCGGCCTAACGTGATGGTTCTCCGCAGGGCGTGACAGGCCTGCGCGATCCGCTGGAACCTTCAGAACATCTCGCGGCTGATCCCGAGCTCCTCCATCACCCGGCTGGCGATCTCCTCGATCGAGGCATGCGTCGTGCTCAGCATCTGGATGCCTTCGGTGCGCAGTATCGATTCGGCCGCCGCGACTTCGCGTTTGCAGGTATCGAGCCGCGCGTAGCGCGAGTTCGGACGACGCTCCTGGCGAATCTGCTGCAGCCGCACCGGATCGATGGTCAGGCCGAACAGCCTGGCGCGGTGCGGGCGCAGCTTCGGTGGCAGACGATCGGAATCCAGGTCCTCCTCGGTCAGCGGATAGTTGGCGGCACGCACGCCGTGGTGCAGCGCGAGATAGACGCAGGTCGGGGTCTTGCCCGCGCGCGACACGCCAATCAGGATCAGATCGGCATCGCTGAAGTCCATGCTGATGCCATCGTCGTGGGTCAGCGCGTAGTTCATGGCGTTGATGCGGCGGTGATAGCTTTCGAAATCGACGATCCCGTGCGCCTGGCCGACGCGGTTCTGGCGCGGGGTGCCGAGTTCACGCTCCAGCGGCTCGATAAACGGCGCGAACACATCCAGCATCAGCGCACCGCTTTCGGCCAGCAGCGCGTTCAAGGCCGGGTCGACACTGGAATTGACCACGATCGGGCGCAGGCCGTGTTCCTCGCCCGCCTGGCGGATTTCATCGGCCGCCTTGCGCGCCTTGTCGGGCGTGTCGACGAACGGAATCCGGTCAGTGGCGAAACTCGTGTCGGTGAATTGCGTGAGCAGACTATGGCCGATGGTCTCGGCGGTGATGCCGGTGCCGTCGGAAACGTAGAACACCGGTCGTGTGGCAGTCATGCGGGGCTCCGGCTGGTGCTGTGAGCGCCATTGCGGGCGGGATTGCTAAAATATCGGTTTCGGCCCGTTCGTGCCGTCCGCCCGTATCGAAATCCGGAGTGCCGCCTTGAGCGCAAACATCCTGTGGCTGCAAAACTTGCGCCTGACCGACCTGCCCCAGGTCGGCGGCAAGAATTCCTCGCTCGGCGAGATGATCGGCGAATTGGCCGGGCTTGGGGTCTCGGTGCCGGGCGGCTTTGCCAGCACCGCTGACGCGTTCAAGGCTTTCATCGCCCATAACGACCTGCACCAGCGCATCTTCGATCGACTGGCCGCGCTCGATGTCGAGGACGTCCCTGCCCTCACCCGCGCTGGCGCCGAGATCCGTGGCTGGGTAATCGATGCACCGCTGCAGCCGGAACTGGATCGCGACATCCGCGATGCCTATCGCAAGCTCTGCAGCGAGAATTCCGATAACAGCGCGGTCGCAGTGCGCTCCTCGGCCACCGCCGAAGACCTGCCCGACGCTTCGTTCGCCGGCCAGCAGGAAACCTTCCTCAACGTCACCGGCGCCGACGACGTGGTGCGCAAGGTCAAGGAAGTCTTCGCCAGCCTCTACAACGACCGCGCCATCGCCTATCGCGTGCACCACGGCTTCAAGCACGAGGATGTGTTCCTGTCGGCAGGCGTGCAGTTGATGGTGCGTTCGGATGTCGGATCTTCGGGCGTGCTGTTCACCCTGGACACCGAATCCGGTTTCCGCGAGGTGGTGTTCATCACCTCCAGCTACGGCTTGGGCGAGATGGTCGTGCAAGGCGCGGTCAATCCTGATGAGTTCTACGTCTACAAGCCGACGCTGCAGCAAGGCAAGCCTGCGATCCTGCGTCGCTCGCTCGGCAGCAAGCAGCTGCGCATGGTGTATTCGGACCAGCCTGGCGAGCGCGTGCGCACCGAGGAGACACCGCCCGAACTGCGTAGCAGGTTCTCCATTTCCGATGCCGACGTGCATGAACTGGCGAAGCAGGCGCTGGTGATCGAGCGGCATTACGGCCGCCCCATGGACATCGAATGGGCCAAGGACGGCATCAGTGGCAAGCTCTTCATCGTGCAGGCGCGCCCGGAGACGGTGAAGTCGCGTGGCCACGCCACCCAGATCGAACGCTACACCCTGCAGCAACGCGGTGAGGTCATCACCGAGGGCCGCGCCATCGGCCAGAAAATCGGTAGTGGCGTGGCGCGCGTGGTGCGTTCGCTCGAAGACATGGCCCGCGTGCAACCGGGCGACGTTCTGGTCGCCGACATGACCGATCCGGACTGGGAGCCGGTGATGAAACGCGCTGCCGCCATCGTGACCAATCGCGGTGGCCGCACCTGCCACGCTGCGATCATCGCGCGTGAGCTGGGGGTGCCGGCGGTGGTCGGTACCGGCAATGCGCTCGACAGCATCCAGGACGGCGCGGAAGTCACGATCAGCTGCGCCGAAGGCGATACGGGGTTCATCTACAAGGGCATGCTGCCCTTCGAGCGCACCACCACGGACCTTGGGAACATGCCGCCTGCCCCGCTCAAGATCATGATGAACGTCGCAAACCCGGATCGCGCCTTCGATTTCGGCATGCTGCCCAACGCCGGCATCGGCCTGGCGCGACTGGAGATGATCATCGCCAGCCACATCGGGGTTCATCCCAAGGCACTGCTCGAATACGCGCAACAGGATGCGGCCACGAAGCAGAAGATCGACGCACGGATTGCCGGTTACGGCGATCCGGTCGATTTCTACGTCAACCGCCTCGCCGAAGGCATCGCCACCATCACGGCCTCCGTCGCGCCGCAGCCGGTGATCGTGCGCCTGTCCGATTTCAAGTCGAACGAATACGCCAACCTGATCGGCGGCAGCCGCTACGAGCCGCACGAGGAAAACCCCATGATCGGCTTCCGTGGCGCCAGCCGCTACGTCGATCCTTCGTTCAAGGAAGCCTTCGCGCTGGAATGCCGCGCGGTGCTCAAGGTCCGCGACGAAATGGGGCTGAGCAACCTGTGGGTGATGATTCCGTTCGTACGCACCCTCGACGAGGGTCGCAAGGTGCTGGACGTGCTGGCTGAGAATGGCCTGAAACAGGGCGTCGACGACCTCAAGATCATCATGATGTGCGAAGTGCCGTCCAACGCGCTGCTCGCCGACGAGTTCCTCGAGATGTTCGACGGTTTCTCGATCGGTTCCAACGACCTGACCCAGCTCACGCTCGGCCTGGATCGCGATTCGGCGATCGTCGCCGGGCTGTTCGACGAGCGCGATCCTGCCGTCAAGAAGCTGCTGTCCATGGCGATTTCAGCTGCGCGGGCCAAGGGCAAGTACATCGGCATCTGCGGCCAGGGCCCAAGCGATCATCCGGATCTGGCCGAGTGGCTGATGCAGCAAGGCATCGAGTCGCTTTCGCTGAACCCCGACACCGTAGTTGACACCTGGTTGCGACTGGCGAAATCGAAAGCCGGCTGATTCCTTGCGGTCCTGTAGCGTGCCCCATGTGCACGTTGGCCGGATCACGGGGACTGGATATGTGCGCATAGCGCACGTTACGTTATTCGGCCGCCAGCGCGGCGAGATGTCGCCGGTAGTAACGCAACTCGTCGATCGAATCGCGCACATCGCTTAGCGCGGTGTGCGCGGATTGCTTGCGCATCCCGGCCAGCACCTGCGGCGCCCAGCGCCGCGCCAGTTCCTTGAGCGTGCTCACGTCGAGGTTGCGGTAGTGGAAATGCTGTTCCAGTCGCGGCATCAGCCGGTGCAGGAAGCGGCGATCCTGGCAGATCGAGTTGCCGCACATCGGCGAGGTGTTGGCGGGCACCCATTCGGCCAGGAAGGACAGCGTCCGCGCCTCGGCATCGGCCAGGCCGACGCCATCCTCCAGCACCCGGCGCCACAGCCCCGACTTGCCATGCTGGTTGCGATTCCACTCGTCCATCGATTCCAGCGCCGAGAGCGGATGCGCGATGGCCAGTTCCGGGCCATGGGCCAGCACGTTGAGCTGCGAGTCGGTGACGATCGTGGCGATCTCCAGGATCGCGTCGCGATCGGTGTCGAGCCCGGTCATCTCCAGGTCGATCCAGATCAGGCGGCCTTCAATATTTGGATTCGCTGCCATGCGCTCGCGGTCGTGATCGGGTCGCGGCATGATATCCCAGCATCCGCCAAGGACCACTGCCAGACCACGCCCACGCCCGTGCCAGGCGCCGCGACTGATCAATCCGTCGGCGGGTTGCCGCGCTTGCGCCGGAAGTAGCTGGTCAAACGCGTGCCAGCTTCGTCCGCCAGCACCCCGCCCTGCACGTCGATGCGATGGTTATGGCGCGGATCGGCGATGAGGTCGAACACGCTACCCGCGGCGCCGGTCTTGGGGTCGCTGGCGCCGAACACCAAGCGGGCGATGCGCGCATGCACCATCGCCATTGCACACATCGCGCAGGGTTCCAGCGTCACGTATAGCGTAGTGCCGGGCAACCGGTGGTTGCGCAGGCCCAGGCCGGCCTGGCGCATCGCGACGATCTCGGCATGTGCAGTCGGATCGTGCTCGGTGATGTTGCGGTTCCAGCCTTCGCCGAGGACAACGTCATCGGCTGAGACCAGCAGCGCGCCGACCGGGATCTCGTCATCCTCGCGCTCGGCGCGCTCGGCCAGCGCGAGCGCGTGACGCATCCAGCGCTCGTCGTCCGACGGCGCCATCACTCCCACTCGATCGTCGCCGGCGGCTTGCCGCTGATGTCGTAGACCACGCGCGACACGCCGCGCAGCTCGTTGATGATGCGGTTGGACACTGTGCCGAGGAACTCGTGCGGCAGGTGCGCCCAGTGCGCGGTCATGAAGTCGATGGTCTCGACCGCGCGCAGCGCGATCACCCACTCGTAGGCGCGCGCGTCGCCGACCACACCAACCGACTTCACCGGCAGGAACACCGCGAACGCCTGGCTGGTCCTGTCGTACAGGTCGGCCTTGCGCAGCTCATCGATGAAGATCGCATCGGCCTGCGCCAGCAGTTCCGCGTACTCGGGCCTGACCTCGCCGAGGATGCGGACACCCAGGCCAGGACCCGGGAACGGATGGCGGTAGACCATTTCGCGTGGCAGGCCCAGCTCGACGCCGAGGCGACGCACTTCGTCCTTGAACAGTTCGCGCAGCGGCTCAATCAGTCCGAGCTTCATGTCCTCGGGCAGGCCGCCGACGTTGTGGTGGCTCTTGATGACGTGCGCCTTGCCGGTCTTGCTGCCGGCCGATTCGATCACGTCGGGATAGATCGTGCCTTGCGCCAGCCACTTCGCATTCGCAAGCTTCGACGATTCCTCGTCGAAGATCTCGACAAACAGGTTGCCGATGATCTTGCGCTTGGCTTCAGGATCGCTGACGCCTGCCAACGCCTTGAAGTAGCGCTCGGCGGCGTTGACGCGGATGACCTTGACGCCGAGGCCATTCTCATCGGAAGCGGCGGCGAAGGTCGCCATCACCTGGTCGCCTTCGTTCCAGCGCAGCAGGCCGGTGTCGACGAACACGCAGGTCAGCTGGTCGCCGATCGCCTTGTGCAACAGCGCGGCGACCACCGACGAATCAACGCCTCCCGACAAGCCGAGGACCACTTCATCCGAGCCGACCCGCGCGCGCACGCGCGCGATCTGGTCGTCGATGATGTGGGTCGCGGTCCACAAGGTCTTGCAGCCGCAGATATCGGTGACGAAGCGCCGCAGGATCGCCTCACCCGACTTGGTATGGGTGACTTCGGGATGGAACTGCACGCCGTACCAGTGCTTTTCCTCGTTGGCCATCGCCGCCACGGGGATGCGGTCGGTGCGCGCGGTGACGGTGAAACCCGGCGGCGCCTGCGATACGTGGTCGCCGTGGCTCATCCAAACATCCAGGCGCGGCGGCGAACCCGGCTGATCCTTGAGGCCGTCGAGCAGCCTGTCCTGCGCAACCAGTTCAACCTGCGCATGGCCGAACTCGCGCGCATCGGCGGCTTCGGTCACGCCACCAAGTTGCGCGGCCAAAGTCTGCATGCCGTAGCAGATGCCGAGGATCGGCAGGCCGGCATCCAACACCTCCTGCGGCGCCTTCGGTGCGTTCTCGACGGTGGTCGATTCCGGACCGCCCGACAGGATGATGCCCTTGGCACCGTACGCAGCGATCTCCGCCGGATCATGGTCCCACGCCCAGATCTCGCAGTACACGCCGATCTCGCGGATGCGACGCGCGATCAGCTGAGTGTATTGCGCGCCGAAGTCGAGGATCAGGATGCGGTCGGCATGTATGTTGTCGCTGTGGATGTCGGTCATGTCTACTCGAATTGATCGCCCCGGCCCTCGCGCGTGGCGCGAGGGCGTTCGATGCCGCGCGATCTGCCGCAGGCAGATCGCAAACGCGGCCCCTCACCCCGCCCGGTAATTCGGCGGTTCCTTGGTGATCTGCACGTCGTGGACGTGGCTCTCTCGCGCGCCTGCATTGGTGACGCGCACGAAGCTCGGCTTCTTGCGCATGTCCTCGATCGTGGCGCAGCCGACGTAGCCCATCGTCGCGCGCAGGCCGCCGACGAGCTGGTGCACCACGCCGGAGAGCGGGCCACGATAGGGAACGCGCCCTTCGACGCCTTCCGGCACCAGCTTGTCGGCATCGGAGGCATCCTGGAAATAACGATCCCTGGAGCCCTGCTCCATCGCGCCGATGCTGCCCATGCCGCGGTAGCTCTTGTAGCTGCGGCCCTGGAACAGTTCGACCTCACCCGGCGCTTCCTCGGTGCCGGCGAACAAACCACCGACCATCACCGTCGACGCGCCCGCAACCAGCGCCTTGCCGATGTCGCCCGAATAGCGGATGCCGCCGTCGGCGATCAGCGGGATACGATCCTGCAAGGCTTCCGCGACCATCGCCACCGCGGTGATCTGCGGTACGCCGACGCCAGCCACGATCCGCGTGGTGCAGATCGAACCCGGGCCGACCCCGACCTTGACCGCATCCGCGCCGTGGTCCATCAGCGCCAGCGCGGCATCGCCGGTGACGATGTTGCCACCGATCACCTGCAGCTGCGGGAACCGCGACTTGACCCATTTCACCCGGTCGAGCACGCCCTGCGAATGACCGTGTGCGGTATCGACCACGATCACGTCGACGCCCGCTGCGGCCAGCGCCTCGATGCGCGCCTCGGTATCACCGCCGACCCCGACCGCGGCGCCGACCAGCAGGCGTTCGCTGCTGTCGTAGGCGGCGTTGGGATTGTCGGACTTCTTCTGGATGTCCTTGACCGTGATCAGGCCACGCAGCTCGAAGCCTTCGTTGACCACCAGCACCTTCTCGATGCGATGCTTGTGCAGCAACTGGATGACTTCGTCATCCGACGCGCCTTCGCGCACCGTGATCAGGCGATCCTTCTTGGTCATGATGTGGCGGACCGGATCGTCGAGCTTCTTCTCGAAGCGCATGTCGCGACTGGTGACGATGCCGACCAACGTGCCGCCGTCGACCACCGGCACGCCGGAGATGTTGCGGGCGCGGGTGAGCTTGAGCACTTCGGCGATCGTGGTCTCGGGGCCGACGGTAAACGGTTCCTTGATCACACCGGCCTCGAACTTCTTCACCGAGGCGATCTGCGCGGCCTGCGCCTGCACGCTCATGTTCTTGTGGATGATACTGATGCCACCGAGCTGCGCCATCGCGATCGCGAGGCGGGCTTCGCTGACGGTGTCCATCGCCGCCGAAACGATCGGCAGGCGAATGCGCAGGTCGCGGGTCAGGCGCGTGTCAAGCGAGACATCCTTGGGCAGGACGGTCGAATGCGCGGGGACGAGGGAAACATCGTCGTAGGTGAGCGCTTCAGCCTGGATGCGCAGCATGGGCGGGTCCGGGTGGATGAAGCGCGTCATTGTAACGCCTCGGGCGGGTGCTTTTGCTCGTCATTCCCGCGAAGGCGGGAATCCAGCGACTTTGCTGCTGGCATTGCCGCAGCGGCACGAAAGACACTGGATTCCCGCCTTCGCGGGAATGACGGCTAAGGGCGATCCGTCGCTTCTGCCGCCTCCAATGTGTTCTGCATCAGCGTCGCCACCGTCATCGGCCCGACCCCACCGGGCACCGGCGTGATCCAGCTGGCGCGCGCGGCCGCGGCCTGGAAGCCGACATCGCCGACCAGGCGGCCGTCGTCAAGCCGATTGATACCGACATCGATCACCACCGCACCCGGCTTCACCCATTCGCCCGGGATCAGCGCCGGGCGCCCCACTGCTACTACCAGGATGTCAGCGCCGCGAACCGCGGTCTGGAGCACCTCGGGCGGCGTGAACTTGTGGCAGCAGGTCACGGTGCAGCCGGCGATCAGCAGCTCAAGCGCCATCGGCCGGCCAACATGGTTGCTGACGCCGACGATGGTCGCGCTGGCGCCACGCACCGGACGATCGGTGTAGGCAAGCAAGGTGGTGATGCCGCGCGGCGTGCATGGCCGCAGACCGAACTGCCGCAGCACGAGGTGGCCGACGTTTTCCGGATGGAAGCCGTCGACATCCTTGCGCGGATCGATGCGATGGATCAGCGCCGTGGCATCGCGTCGATCCGGCAGCGGCAATTGCACGAGGATGCCGTGCACGTCGGGATCGCCATTGAGCTTGTCGATCAGCGCAAGCAGGTCGGCATCGGACGTGTCGTCCGGCAGATCGTGATCGATCGCGCGGATGCCGACCTTCTCCGCGGCACGACGCTTGTTGCGCACGTACACGCCGGAGGCCGGATCGTTGCCGACCAGCACCACCGCCAGGCCAGGCCGGGCCTTGCCGGCCGCCACGCGCGCATCGACCTGTGCCTTCAGGCTGTCGAGCAGATCTTCGGCAATGCGCTTGCCGTCGAGGATGCGGGCGGTGTGCTCGGTCATGCGGTCTGGAAGGCGCTGCGCTAGAGTCGTGGCCACGGATTATCCCCTATTCGGACTGGCCACCATGACCGACACCGACTTCGAAACCACACAGATCGAAGCCGCCGCGTTCCGCCGCTTGCTCCAGCACCTGATGGAACAACGCCCCGACGTGCAGAACATCGACCTGATGATCATCGGCGGCTTCTGCCGCAATTGCCTGTCCGACTGGTATCGCGAGGCGGCCGAAGCTCGCGGCATTGCCATGGCCAGGGACGAGGCGCGCGAGGCGATCTACGGCATGCCCTTTGCGCAATGGAAGGCGCAACATCAGCGCGACGCGACGCCGGAGCAGCTGGCCGCGTTCGAGGCCGCGCAACGCGGGCATACCTGAAGGTTGCCTCACCCTGAACCAGTGGATCGAAGGAGTCCCGGACATGCCCCACCTCGGCGAATGCCCCAAATGCGGTAAGCGGGTCCTGCACGTCAACGTCGAGCAGGTCGTCGGCCTGATCGGCGGCGAAAGCAAGGCGCTTTGCCTGAGCTACAGCTGCATGCACTGCAACACCGTGCTTGGCGTGCAGATCGATCCGCGTGCGATAACCAGGCCGAAGCGCAAGCCGCGGGCGACGGGATCAGCTGCCGGGTAGGTTCGTGCCTGGGTCGCCCTTGCAGCGGGGCACGGGCGGGTCAGCGCCCACCACGCAGTTGACGCAGCACGCAGGCGAAGCCGGCGCGGGCGTCGGGACGCCGAGCGGATGCGCCGACGGCGCCAGCGGCCTGAGCTTGAGCAGCACCGCCCAGTTCTGGCGGTTGAAGCTGCAGGCGGCTTCGTTGCCCGGTGTGCAACCGGCATCGCTGCCGCGCGGCAACGCCCACAGCATCCCGTTGCGATTGAGATTGAGCGTGCGCAAGGTGACACCTTGCAGCACGTTGCCGCCGATCTCGTAGAGCCGGCCATCGCCCGGGCTGGCGGTGACGACGATATCGCAGTGCATCGCCAGCCCGCTGCCGGAAGCGGCATCCAGGAATGCCTTCAGCCCTGCGTAACCGACGACCGAACTCGCGCCGCGGACGAAGCACAGCATGTCGCCGGGCGCCGGTTTTTCCGCATCGGGATCGGCGAACCGGAACGGGCTGGATTCGGGGTACTGGTAGGCATCGCGGACGTAGTCGATATGGCTGGGCGATACCCGGAACCCGGGCACCCCGGCTTGCACCATCACGTAGGAAACGAACGCCGCGGACCACGGCCTGTCGACCAGGAAGGAGCGGCAGGCCGGCGACGGATAACCGTCGTTGCTCGCATACGCGCATTCCGAAGCGCCCGGGAAACTGGTCATGCGCGAGAGCAGGCCGCTGCCGCGCCAGTAGTCCGCCACCCGCTTCCACGCCGGCGTGATCCGGTCGCCGAGGCGCAAAGTCTCGGCTTCGGCGACTGTCATGCTGGCAAGACGCCCATCAATGTCGATGAAAGGTCGGTACCACAACGCATTCTCCTGGCAGGCAATGGCGGCGATGCGCCCGGCGAGGCTGCTTGCGGATGCCTGTGCCGTGGCGATGCAGGGCTCGGCGGCAGATGCGTTCGCCGCGACCAGTAACAGCGCTGCCAGCGACCGGATGGCGAAAACCAGACAACGCACGCGGACCATGTACATCGTTCCCCCTTCTAGATGTAACGCCTGGAGGCATGACTGCCGCCTCGTCGACAGCGACGCGCTAGCGAGCGGAGCAAAACGCCGCGTAGTCAATATAGCCGGGCAGCGGCTTGCCCGGTGCGCACACGGCGCAGTCCGGGTCTGGCGCCAGCCGCGTCTCGCGAAAGCGCATCGCCAGTGCATCGAAATGCAGCAGGCGGCCGCGCAGCGGTTGGCCGATGCCGAGGAGCAGCTTGATCGCCTCGGTCGCCTGCAGCATGCCGATGACGCCGGGCAGCACGCCGAGCACGCCGGCCTCACTGCAATTGGGCGCGTCCTCGGGCGGCGGCGGCTCCGGGAACAGGCAGCGATAGCACGGCGCGATGCCGCGCTGGCGGCCGGCGTCGAATACGCTGACCTGGCCCTCGAATCGATGCACCGCGCCGTAGACCAGCGGCTTGGCGAGCTTCACGCAGGCATCGTTGAGCAGGTAACGCGCAGGAAAGTTGTCGGCGCCGTCGATCACGACATCGACGCCATCGAGCAACCGTTCGACGTTATCCGAGGCAATGCGCTCGGCCACGGCTTCGATCCGGGTGCGCGGATTCAGCGCCGAGAGTGCGGCGGCAGCCGATTCCACTTTCGCCACGCCGATCCGCGCTTCCGTGTGCAGGATCTGGCGTTGCAGGTTGCTGCGGTCGACCACGTCGTCGTCAACCAGCCGCAGCGTGCCGACACCGGCGGCGGCGAGATAGAACGCGGCAGGCGAACCGAGCCCGCCAGCGCCGACCAGCAGCACGCGCGCGGCTTCGAGCTTGCGCTGGCCATCGAGGCCGACCTCGGGCAAACGCAGGTGACGCGAGTAACGCTCGCTGAAATCGGCATCGATGTCCGGCATCAGCATCGGCAAGCCGGCGGCCTGCCAGGCGCTGGTGCCGCCGACGACCGAGGCGAGGTTGCGATAGCCCTGCGCCGCCAGCGCCAGTGCAGCGAGGTGCGAGCGCTGGCCGCTCTGGCAGATCAGCAGTACTTCCGCGTCGCGATCGGGAAGGTGCGCATCCGGGGTAGCCTCAAGCTGTGCACGCTCGATGCCGCGTGCGCCATCGGCCATCCCCAACTCGCGTTCGAGTGCGGCACGCACATCGACCAGCACGGCGCCCGCGCGCAAGCGGACGAGTGCTTCGGCCGGGGTCAATTCGCGGATGTCCATGACGTCATTATCTGCCACCACACCGCTCAATATGGCAAGACTTCGACCACGTCGGCAACTGCGAATGCGCGCTCACCCTCCGGCAGCACGATCAGCGCGTCGGACTGCGCTGCAGCGGCAAGTCGGTGCGAGCCGTCGGCAGGATTCGGCGAGACCTGCAGCATGCCGTCCATACCAGGCAGCAGCCGGCCGCGCAGGAATTCGCGTCTCGCATGGCGCTTGTCGAATGCCATCGACAGACGTGCATGCCAGGCCGGTCGCGGCTCTGCCCTGCCCTGCAGTCCGTCAAGCAAGGTACGACCCAGCGTCAGGTATGTCGCCAGCACTGACACCGGATTGCCCGGCAGGCCGAGGAATTGCGCGCGTTCCAGTTGCCCGAACAGCAGTGGCATGCCCGGCTTCATTCGCACCTTCCAGAAATGCACCTGGCCATGCTGTTGCAGCAGCGCCGGGATGTGGTCTTTCTCACCCGCGGAGACCGCACCGCAGGTGATCACCACGTTGAAACTGGAAGCCGCATCGCGCAGCATCGATGCCAGGCGCGCGGGCTCGTCGGGCAGCGTCGGCCACGCGGTGGGTTCGAGACCGTCGGCGCGCAGCAATCCCATCAGCAATTCGCGGTTGGAGTTGTAGATCTCGCCGGGTTGCAGCGGTATCCCAGGTTCGATCAGTTCATCGCCGGTGGTGAACACGGCGACCGTCGGGCGACGCGCTACTTCGAGTTGGTCGATCCCGAGTGATGCCGCCAGCGAAACGCGCGCCGGCGTCAGCATCTGGCCGCGTTGCAGGACATCGTCGCCGGGCTGCACGTCCTCGCCGACGCGGCGTACGTGCGCCGCGAACCGGACGCTTGAGGGAACAAAGATGTGGTCGCCCTCCACCCGGGCGTCTTCCTTGATCACGACGGTGTCCGCGCCAGGCGGCAGCGGTGCGCCGGTGGTGATGCGGATGCATTCACCTTCGCCAACAGGAAGACCGACGCTGCGCCCAGCGAACTGTTCGCCGATCAATCGCAACGCGGTCTCGCCGCCACCGATCAGGTCGCAATGCCGGATCGCGTAACCATCCATCGCGCTGTTGTCGAACGGCGGCAGCGGCATCGACGCGACCACGTCCTGCGCCAGCACG
>DASZZT010000135.1:0-10718 GCA_035543275.1 Luteimonas sp.
GCGCCGGCCGCGCGCCGATGGCCAGCCGCGCAGCAGTCAGATCACCTACGTCGCCGATCGCCCGGGCCATGATCGGCGCTATGCGATCGACGCATCGAAACTGCAGGACGAACTGGGCTGGAAGCCGGCACACAGTTTCGAGCAGGGCATCGCCGACACCGTCGACTGGTACCTGAACAACCAGGACTGGGTGCAACGCGTGCTTGACGGCAGCTATCGCCTCGAACGCATTGGGACCGCGGTATGACGCGCAAGGGCATCATTCTCGCCGGCGGTTCCGGAACCCGCCTGTATCCCATCACCCAGGCGATCAGCAAGCAGCTGTTGCCGGTGTACGACAAGCCGATGATCTATTACCCGCTCAGCGTGCTGATGCTGGCGGGCATCCGCGAGGTGCTGATCATCAACACCCCGCACGAGCAAGCGCTGTTCAAGACGCTGCTCGGCGACGGCTCGCAATGGGGCATGCACATCGAGTACGCGGTGCAGCCGAGCCCGGATGGCCTGGCGCAGGCGTATTTGATCGGCCGCGATTTCCTCGCCGGGCAACCGAGCTGCCTGGTGCTAGGCGACAACATCTTCTACGGCCAGGGTCTGACCGAAGTGCTGCAGCGCGCGTCGGCGCGCACGCAAGGCGCCACCGTGTTCGGCTACTGGGTGCGCGATCCGGAGCGTTATGGCGTCGCCCAGTTCGACGCCACCGGTCGCGTGATCGGTCTGGAAGAGAAGCCCAGCCAGCCGAAGTCGAATTATGCGGTCACCGGCCTCTACTTCTACGACGGACAGGCCAGCGATCACGCCGCATCGCTGAAGCCGTCTGTGCGCGGTGAACTGGAGATCACCGACCTCAATCGCTGCTATCTGGATCAAGGCGAGCTGCATCTGGAAAAACTCGGCCGCGGTTACGCCTGGCTCGACACCGGCACCCATGAATCGCTGCTGGAGGCCTCGACCTACATGGAGACCATCGAGAAGCGGCAGGGCCTGCGCGTGTGCTGCCCGGAGGAGATCGCCTATTTCAACCACTGGATCGACGACGCGCAGCTGCGCAGCCTCGCCAAGCCGCTGGCCAAGAGCGGCTACGGCCACTATCTGCTGAGCCTGCTGGAGCATGGTCGCGTCGAATGAAAGTCATCCAATCCGACCTGCCAGGCTGCCTGCTCATCGAGCCGCAAGTCTTTGCCGACGAGCGCGGCTTCTTCTACGAGTCGTTCAATCACGACAAGCTTGCCGCGCACGGACTGCAGCCGGCGTTCGTGCAGGGCAACGTGTCCTCGTCCGCGCGCGGCGTGCTGCGCGGCCTGCATTACCAGTGGCCGAAGCCGCAAGGCAAGCTGGTCAGCGTGCTGGAAGGCGAGATCTGGGATGTCGCGGTCGACATCCGTCGCGGTTCGCCGACGTTCGGGCGCTGGACCGCGGTGGTGCTGAGCGCGGACAACAAGCGCCATTTCTGGATTCCAGAAGGTTTTGCGCATGGCTTCGTGACGTTGAGCGAACGCGCGGTGTTCACCTACCTGTGCACTGCGACCTACGACCGCGCCGCCGACGCCGGCATCCGCTGGGACGATCCCGCGCTTGCCATCGACTGGCCGGTCAGCGCGCCGCTGCTGTCGGACAAGGACGCGAAGGCACCGTTCCTCGCCGAAGTCGCGGAGGAGCGACTGCCGGTTTTCGTGCCGTGAGCATCTGGGCATGAGGATCCTGCTGTTCGGCGGCAACGGCCAGGTCGGTACGGAGCTGCGTCGCAGCCTCGCCCCGCTCGGCGAAGTCGTCATTACCACGCGCAGCGGCCAGCTCGAGGACGGGACTGCCTGCGAGCGCGCCGATTTCGATCAGCAACACACGTTACCGGTATTGATCGAACGCATCGCTCCCGACATCGTCGTCAACGCGGCTGCCTATACCGCCGTCGACCGTGCCCAGAGCGAGCCGGCGGCCGCGTTCCGCGCCAACGCCGAAGCCCCGCGCGTAATCGCCGAGGCCTGCGCGCGTCGCAATGCGCTGCTCGTGCATTACTCGACCGACTACGTGTTCGATGGCCGCGGCACGCACCCGTATCGCGAGGACGATCCTACCGCGCCGCTCGGCGTCTACGGCGCCAGCAAGCTCGCCGGCGAAAACGCGATCCGCGCCAGCGGCGCGCGCCACCTGATCTTGCGCACCGCTTGGGTGTATGCGGCGCACGGGAGCAACTTCCTGCGAACGATGCTGCGGCTGGCGGCTGAACGCGATGAGCTGCGGGTGGTCGCCGACCAGGTCGGCTCGCCGACGTCGGCGGGGTTGATCGCGGATGTCAGCGCGGACGTGCTGCGTCGGTCGTTCGGCCGATCCGGCTGCTGGCACCTGACCGCGTCCGGCGAAACCAGCTGGTGCGGTTTCGCTGAAGCGATCATCGCCGGTGCACACGCGCGCGGCCTGATTCCCCGCCGTCCGCGGGTCGTACCGATCGCGACCGCGGACTATCCGACTCCGGCGGCAAGGCCGGCATACTCGGTGCTGGATACCGGCAAGCTGCAGCGCGATTTCGATCTTTGTCCTGCGGCATGGCCCGATGGGCTGGGGCAAGTCCTGGACGGTATCGGACAGGGCTCGTAACGCGCGACGGAACGCAGTTCTTTCCCTGCGCCAACATCGGCGGTGCCGGCGCGGCCACGCGGCCGGCGCGCACTGGCCCACTGCATCGCATGAACGCAAACGGCGCCGCGACGCCGTTTGTTTGTCCGGCAAACGGCTTTACTTCACCCCATGCATCATCCGTCGCAACAGCGGTGCGATCACGAAGGCGACAACCGCGAAGCCAATACCGATCCACATCATGATCCAGAACAGGTGCGCGTACTTGGCGCCGGCGTGGGCCATGTCCAGCGCCGCGCCTTCCGGGATCTCGATCGCGGCCAGCTTGCCGAACAGCGCGGCCAGCGTCTCCGAGAACGCGGTGGCGAGAAACCAGGTGCCCATCATCAGGCTGACCACGCGCGGCACCGACAGCTGCGTTACCGCCGAAAGCCCGACTGGCGACAGGCACATCTCGCCGAGTTCCAGGATGAGATACGCGAGCACCAGCCACCACACACTGGCCATCTCGCCGGTCGCGCCGGCCTGTTGCGCCGCGATGGCGAGCGGGATGAAAGCCAGGCCGGCGAGCAGTAGTCCGACTGCCGACTTCACCGGCTTCGAAGGATCCAGGCCGCGGCGGTCGAGCCAGCCCCACAGCACCGTGAACAGCGGCGCCAGCAGCACGATGAACATCGCGCCCAGATACGTGAGTGAGCCTGCGGTCTGCGGCAGCACCAGCACGTCGCGCAGCAGGAACACCAGCATCGCCGCGACCGCCAGCAGGAACAGCAGCCGCGGCGCCGACGAATCGGGATTGCGATCCGACAAAGTCGCCGCGAGCATGAATGCGGCCGGCGCCAGTAGCAGCGAGATGATCGACCACGGCCACGGCGTGCCGGTGCGGATCACCAGCGAGGGCACGATGTCCTTGGTCAGCATGCGATCGGTAAAGGTGACCCACGAGCCGTAGGTCTGCTCATACAGGGTGAAGAACACCAGGACCATCGCGATCAGGAACATCAGCGCCAGCATCTGCTGTCGCTGCACCGGCGTGCATTGGGTGGCGATGAACCAGAAGAACCACGCCAGCACCACCAGCATCACCACGATCATCAGCGCCAGCGCCAACGAAATTTCGCCGCCGAGCGAGAACGCGCCGTTGGCGACCGCCCACATCATCCACGCCACCGGCAGCAGGCCGATGATCGCGCCAATGTAGATCGCAAGCTCGCGCGGCAGCCCGAACACGCGCTCGCGCAGTTTTTCCGGTGCCGGCGACTCGGCGTGGCCGTGCAGGTATTTCTGCCCCCACAGAAACTGGCCGAGCCCGAACAGCATGCCGATGCCGGCGGCGCCGAAGCCGTAGCTCCAGCCAAAGGTCTGCCCGAGGTATCCGCACACGATCGAGGCGAACAGCGCGCCCAGGTTGATGCCGGCATAGAACAGCGAGAAGCCGGAATCACGGCGCGGATCATTCTGCGGATAGAGCTTGCCGACGATGGTGGAGATGTTCGGCTTGAGGAAGCCGACGCCCATGATGATCAGCGACAGCGACAGGTAGAAGATCTTCAGTGAGGCCTCGTCGCGCGTGACCACGCCATTGGCCACCGTGGCGGCATGGCCTTCGAATGCCATGCCGAAGTGGCCGAGCACCAGCAGCAGGCCGCCGAAGATCACCGCCTTGCGCATGCCCAGGTAACGGTCGGCGAGCAGGCCGCCGATCACCGGCAGGCAGTACACCAGGCCGCCGTAGGCGCCGAGCACGTCCAGGCCGGAGCTGTCGCCGAACTTGTGGTGCTGCAGCAGGTACAGCAGCAGCAGCGCCTTCATCCCGTAGAACGAGAAGCGCTCCCACATCTCGGTGAAGAAGCAGACGTAGACGCCTTTGGGGTGTCCGAACAGTTCGTCGCGCGGATCGCGCGCAATGGCGGAGGCGGCAATGGCAGCGGACACGAGGTGCTCCTGCGGGGTTCGCCGGAGTATAGCGGCGCCTCGCCGATGCTTTGCGCGGCTGCGCGGGCCGGATCATCAATCGGAACGCCGTGGCTCTGCCGATCGCCGCGCCGTCGCCCTGGGGCCTTCAGCCCCCGAAGGCGGCCAGCGTCGCGCCGGACGCCGCCAACAGTGGCCAGCGCGCCAACACCGAGTCGCGAATGCCCGCGGTATCCAGGCCGGCCTCGGCCAGCAGGTCTTCACGGCTGGCGTGATGCTGGAACGCGTCGGGCAGGCCCAAGTGCAGGATCGGCAGCTGGATGTTGTCTGCTGCCAGCAGTTCGGCGACGGCGGAACCGGCGCCGCCCATCACCGCGTTGTCTTCCAGGGTTACGAAACCTTGGTGGGTCTTCGCCAGTTCCAGGATCAACGCGCGGTCCAGCGGTTTGACGAAGCGCATGTTGACGACGGTCAGGCCAAGCTCCTCGCCAACCTGCTCGGCGGCCGGCACGATCGCGCCGAAGGCGAGCAGGGCGATGCGCGCGCCGCGCCGGCGCACGTCAGCCTTGCCGATCGGCAGCGTGTCCAGCGTCGATTGCACCGCCACGCCGGGACCGCTGCCGCGCGGGTAGCGCACTGCGGCGGGGCCGTGGAAGCGGAAACCGGTCGTGAGCATCTGCCGGCACTCGTTCTCGTCGGCCGGCGCCATCACCAGCATGTTCGGTACGCAGCGCAGGTATGAGAGATCGAAACTGCCGGCGTGGGTCGCGCCGTCCGGACCGACCACACCACCGCGGTCGATCGCGAACAGCACGTCGAGGTTCTGGATCGCGACGTCGTGCACCAGTTGGTCGTAGCCGCGCTGCAGGAACGTGGAGTAGATCGCGACCACCGGTTTCGCGCCTTCGCAGGCCATGCCGGCGGCGAGCGTCACCGCATGCTGCTCGGCGATGGCGACGTCGAAATAGCGCTCGGGGTATTCCTTGCTGAAACGCACCAGGCCGGAGCCCTCGCGCATCGCCGGCGTGATCGCCATCAGCGCGGGATCGTTTGCGGCCATGTCGCACAGCCAGTCGCCGAACACGTCGGTGTAGGTTGGTTTCTTCGCGCCGGGCTTGCTGACCAGGCCCTTGTCCGGATCGAACGGCGATACCGCGTGGTAGCCGATCTGGTCACCCTCGGCCAGCTCGTAGCCTTTGCCTTTGGTGGTGATGATGTGCAGCAGTTGCGGGCCCTTCAGCGTCTTCAGCGTCCGCAGCGTCTTCACCAGTGCGGTGACGTCGTGGCCGTCGATCGGCCCGGTGTAATGGAAGCCCATTTCCTCGAACAGCGTCGACGGCACGAACATGCCCTTCCAGTGTTCCTCCCAGCGCCGCACGAACTTCGCTGCCGGCTTGTTCTTGTCGCCGAGCAGCTTCTTGCCGCCTTCGCGGATGGCGTTGAGCGTGCGGCTGCCGGTCATGCGGCCGAGCATCTTGGTGATACCGCCGACGTTTTCCGAGATCGACATCCGGTTGTCGTTGAGGATCACCAGAATGTTCGGTTCCGGATCCATGCCGCCGGCATGGTTGAGCGCCTCGTAGGCCATACCCGCGGTCATCGCGCCGTCGCCGATCACCGCGACCACTTTACGACCGTTGCCCGCGCGCGCATTCGCGATCGCCATGCCGAGCGCGGCGGAAATCGAAGTCGACGAATGGCCGACGCCGAAGGTGTCGTACTCGGACTCCTCGCGCTTCGGGAACGGCGCCACGCCACCGGCTTGCTTGACCGTGTGGATGCTGTCGCGGCGACCGGTGAGGATCTTGTGCGGATAGCACTGGTGGCCGACGTCCCAGACGATGCGATCGTCGGGCGTGTCGTATAGCCAGTGCAGTGCCGTGGTCAGCTCGATCACGCCGAGCCCGGCACCGAAGTGGCCGCCGCTCTTGCCGACCGATTCGATCAGGTAGGCCCGCAGTTCCTCGGCGACCGCCGGCAGTTCGGATTCGTCGAACGTGCGCAGGTCGGCCGGGATGTCGATGCGGCAGAGGCGCGGATAGCGCGTGGAATCAATCATCCCGCCATTTTCGCCCCGCTCGCCGTGACGGGCAAGGAAACAATCGCGCGCCGCGCGCGGTTATTTCCCGCGCAGGCGTCCGAACAGCCCGGCAGGCTTCGGTGGTTCAGCTGGTTCGGGTGGCAACTCCGGCACGAATTCCGCGTAGCCGGTGACCAGGCTGGCATTGATGAAGTCGGCGACGTCCGCCAGCGGTACGCCGCTGGCGACCGCGACTTCATCCAGCGTCGCAGGCCCTTTCATCATTGCGGTGGCGATACGGAAATGCTTGGGGAATTCGCGTTCGGTCTGCGGCCACTTGCCCAGCTTGTAACGCCCGGCCGGATCGAACCCCGGCAGCAGCACGCCCTTGCCGGCGAGCAGCCCGCCGTACCACTGCAGGCGATTGAGCGGTTGCGCGGCGCCAAGCGCAGCGCTGTCGGAAGACCAGCGCGCGGCATCGACGGGTTCGAAATCCTCGCGCACGACGACGTTATCGAACAGTCCGGCCAGCGGCTTCAGCAGGGCGGGGCCGCAGTACTGGCGGGCATCGGCATCGATCAGCACGGCCTGGGCGCCGGCCGGTTGTAAGCGCACGCGACCGGACAAGACTCCCGGGGCCAGCCAATCGGTGAGCCGGCGTTCGCGCGGGGGCGGTGGCGGTGCAGGTGCGACCGGTTCGATCGTGGTCGCGATGAGCGAGCCCGCTTCGACCGATCCCGGCAGGCCCGGTGCCGGCGCGGGCGCCGCGGCTTCCTCGTCGACGGGTTGCGGATGTTCTTCGGGCAACTGGTCCTGCGGCATGGGCGCCGGGGCCATGCCGGAAGGGCTGGCGGTGGCGGCGATTGCCGGCGCAGCCGGCGCGGCCGCTGGGGTCTGGACTTGGGTGTCCGGAACATCGTGCGCGTCGCTACCACTATCGTTGGCGATGGTCTGCAACAGCGCCGCGAGGCTGTCGGCATCGAACGGCCGCGCCAGATGGAAATCGGTCTGGGTGCGCGCCACCGAGGTCAGGCCGATCACGCGCTTGCCGGCAGCATGCAGCCGCAGCCAGCTCATCGGCCCGTACATGCTGTCCATGTCGACCACGACATGCCCGGCTTCGGCTTCCGGCAGCAAGCGCCAAGGCTGGCCGTTGCGCGCATTGGCGGCTTCGAAGGCCGTCTTCAGCGCGGCTTCGGTGGCCGCATCCATGCCGGTCATGCCGAGGGTCAGAGGCATCGTCGCACTCCGTGAGCGAAAACCCGAGTGTAGCTTGCGCGCGTGCAGCCGCAAGCAAAGACGCATGGGGTGCCTGCAGGATTCGTCAGCTCAGGCGACGTTTGCGCTTGGGCAGGTGGTTTTTCAGGAACGCCATCTGATCGGCAAGAATGTTGCGATTGCTGAGGATCAGGTGCTCGATCCAGCTGGGCCGATAGGGCACGGCCAGCAGCGGCATCGACGCCTGTTGCGGAGTGCGTCCGCCCTTGCGCGAGTTGCAGTGGAAGCAGGCGGCGACCACGTTTTCCCAGATGTCGCGCCCACCTTTCGACAGCGGCATGACATGGTCGCGGGTCAGTTGCTGGCGGCTCAAGTCGCGGCCGCAATACAGGCACAAGTGCTGGTCGCGCGCGAACAGCGCGGCGTTGGTGAGTGCCGGGGTCGGGTCGAGCGCATGCGCTCGCGCGTGGCTGCGCGCGGCAACGATCGGATGCAGTTCCAGCACGCTCTGCGCGCCGGTGGCACGGCAGGTGCCACCGTGCACGCTGAGGCAGGGATCGCCGAGGGTCCAGGCCACCGCGCCGCGCACGTAGAGACAGGTCGCGTCCTGCCAGCTCATCCAGTCGAGCACGCGGCCGTGCGCGTCGAGCGAGAGCAGGCGCACCGCATCGAGCCGGGCCGGCAGTGAGTGCGAGGACAGCGTCTGCAAGGACAACGAATCGACGATGACCGGAGCCGCTGGGGTTCCGGTGTGGACCAGGCGAAGCTTCGCTCTATCGGTCTCCATCGGCCGGCTCTCCAATACAGCCGCAGCTTATACCCCTTGAATGGCAGTTTGTGTAGCTGCGACCGCTCAGGCGTCGAACGCCGCGGCATCCAGCGTCATTAGCGATGCGGCCCCGCTGGCGATATTCGCGGCGTGTGCCAGCGTGCGCGGCAGGATGCGCGCGAAATAGAAACGCGCGGTCTCGCGCTTGGCGTCCTTGAAAGACTGCGACTGCGAGGAAGTGTCGGCGGCGGCAACGCTGCGCGCCCACCAGTACGCCAGCGCAACATAGCCGGAATAGAACAGGTAGTCGTAGGCCGCCGCGCCGATCTCGTCGGCATTGGCGACCGCGCGTTGGCCGACGGTCATCGTCAGTTGCAACCATTCGGCTGCCTTCGTGCGCAGCGGTGCGATGAACTCCGCGACGGTGTCGTTGTTTTCGTTCGCCGCGCAGAACTGCTCGATCATCCCCAGCATCACCTGCAGCCCCGCGCCTTGCCGCTGCACGACCTTGCGGCCCATCAGGTCCAGCGCCTGGATTCCGGTGGTGCCTTCGTAAAGCGTGGTGATGCGCGCGTCGCGCGCGAGCTGTTCCATGCCGTGCTCGGCGATGTAGCCGTGGCCGCCGAAACACTGCAGCGCGTGGTAGGTGCATTCGATGCCCCATTCGGTGAGGCACGCCTTGACGATCGGGGTGACGAAGCCGAGCAGGGCGTCGGCCTGCACGCGCTCGACCGCGTCATCGCTGTGGCCGACGACATCGACCAGCGACGCGGCGTGATAGCCCATCACGCGTCCGCCTTCGACCAGCGCCTTGCAGGTCAGCAGCATCCTGCGCACATCGGGATGCACGATGATCGGATCGGCCGGCTTGTCGGGAAATTTCGCTCCCGACAGCGAACGCATCTGCAGGCGCTCGCGCGAATAGCGCAGCGCGTTCTGGTAAGCACGGTCGGACAGGCCGAGGCCCTGCAGTCCGACCGCGAGCCGCGCGGTGTTCATCATCGTAAACATCGCGGCGAGCCCTTTGTTCGGCTCGCCGATGAGATAGCCCTGCGCGCCATCGAAGTTGATCACGCAGGTCGCCGAGCCGTGGATGCCCATCTTGTGTTCGAGCGAACCGCAGCGCACGGCGTTGCGTTCGCCGACGTTGCCGTCGCGATCGACTTGCATCTTCGGCACGATAAACAGCGAGATGCCTTTGCTGCCCACGGGCGCGTCCGGCAATCGCGCGAGCACCAGATGCACGATGTTGTCGGTGAAGTCGTGTTCGCCGGCGGTGATGAATATCTTGGTCCCGCTGATCGAATAGCTGCCATCGGCCTGCGGCACCGCTTTCGTCTTCAACAGGCCGAGGTCGGTGCCGCAATGCGATTCGGTCAGGCACATGGTGCCGGTCCAGCGACCTTCGACGATCGGTTTCAGGAAGGCTTCCTGTTGCCATGCTTCGCCGTGGTGCAGCAACGCTTCGGTCGCGCCATGCGAGAGCAGCGGAAAGTTGCCCCAGGCCAGGTTGGCGGCGTCGATCATCTCCTTCAGCGGGACGCCGGCTGCGTGCGGCAAACCCTGGCCGCCGAATTCCTGCGGCGACACCAGCCCGGCCCAGCCGCCATCGACGTACTGCGCATAGGCCTGCCTGAAGCCAGGCGGCGTGGTGACATCGCCCGTTGCCGGATCGAAGCTGCAACCGACCTCGTCGCCAATGCGGTTGAGCGGCGCCAGCACGGTTTCGTTGAAACGCGCAGCTTCCTCCAGCACTGCGTCGACGATGTCGCCGGTGGCGTCGGCGAAGCCCAGGCGCGCAAACAGCGCCTCGGCGCCGAGGACGTCGTGGAGGACGAAACGCATGTCGGCCAGTGGGG
The DNA here is from genome assembly GCA_035543275.1 of Luteimonas sp. GTDB lineage: Bacteria > Pseudomonadota > Gammaproteobacteria > Xanthomonadales > Xanthomonadaceae > Cognatiluteimonas. Next base: position 10,355 of record DASZZT010000135.1, read on the forward strand.
CTTTGTAGGTGCTCAACGCAACACGCCGGCAAGCCCCGGCACCGGGTTCAGTGTGTTGTCGCGCTTGATCTTGTAGTTACGCACGCCGCCGCCCTCGGGCGCGGCCGCGAGCGTGCCATTGAGGGTGTAGGTGATGCTGTGGCTACGCGCCAGCGCATCGGCGATCACGATCCGTGCCGCTGGCGACGGCTTCAACGTCACCGTGGCGACGTCGGCGGACTCCGGTCCGATCGACAGCGCGGGCTGTGCCTGCAACGTGCCGGCGGACTCGCCACCGACGGTCAGCACCAGGGCGATGCTGTCGAAGCGCATCGGGATGCTGCTGAAGTTCTCGATGCGCAAATCGGCCGACCAGCTGCCGTCG
>DASZZT010000136.1:0-8976 GCA_035543275.1 Luteimonas sp.
GACCAGGCCTACATCGGCGTGCTGATCGACGACCTCATCACCCAGGGCACGACCGAGCCGTACCGCATGTTCACCTCGCGCGCCGAATACCGGCTGCAGCTGCGTGAGGACAATGCCGACCTGCGCCTGACCGGCATCGGCCGCGAACTCGGCCTGGTCGACGACGTGCGCTTCGCCACGTTCGAGCGCAAGCGCGAGGCGATTGAACGCGAGACCGCGCGCCTGGCATCGGTATGGGCCGCGCCGAACAACCCGCTCGGCCGCGACCTCGAGCGCGCCACCGGCATTGCCCTGACCCGCGAAGCCAGCGCGCTCGACCTGCTCAAACGTCCCGAACTCGACTATGCAACGTTGCTGGCGCTACCCGCGCTCGCACCCGGCGTCGATGACGCGAGCGTGGCCGAACAGGTCGAGATCGGCGTCAAGTATTCCGGCTACCTCGACCGCCAGCGCGATGAGATCGCGCGCCAGCAGCGCAACGAGGACGCCGCGATTTCCACCGCGTTCGATTACGCCAGCGTGCGCGGCCTGTCGGCGGAAGTGCGGCAGAAACTCGAGCGCGTGCGTCCCGAAACCGTCGGCCAGGCGCAGCGCATCCCCGGCATGACGCCCGCGGCGATCTCGCTGCTGCTGGTGCACCTGGCCCGCGCGCGGCGCAGTCGCGTCGCGTAACCATTGTAGGAGCGCCCCATGCTCTGAAGAGCATGGGGCGCTCCTACAATGGCTGTTCCACAATGGGTACCAAGAGGCCAGAACAGATGCTTCCCACCAAGACCATCGCCCTGTTGCTGCTTGCGTGCGCGATGCTCGGTTGCCGCCCCGCGCCGCAAGCCGAGACCGCATCGGCCGCGGCCGATCACCGCAGCGACGCCTATATCCGCCACGACTGGCTGTTGCCGGCCTCGCCCGGCGCCGCGCAACCCGACCTCGTCGCAACGTCCGACGGCCGCCTGCTGCTCAGCTGGATCAACAGGGTGCCCGGACGCCGGACCGCGCTGCAGTTCGCCGCGTTCGGCGGCGACGCCCAGTGGCAGGGCGCACCGCGGACGATCGCGGTCGGCGACTCGTTCTTCATCAACTGGGCCGACACGCCGCACATCGCGGCGACCGCCGACGGCGCGTTGTGGGTGCACTGGCTGCAGAAGTCGGCCGCCGCGCCGTATGCCTACGACGTGCTGCTCAGCCGTTCGCTCGACGACGGCTTCACCTGGTCGCCGCCGGTGCTGGTCAACAACGATGGCAAGACGGTCGAACACGGGTTCGTGTCGCTGTGGCCGCAATCGCGCGACACGCTCGGCGTGGCCTGGCTTGACGCCCGCAACAGCGGTGGCGAAGGCGCGCACGGCGGCATGATGTCGCTGCGCAGCGCGATTTTTTCCGGCTCACTGCAGCGCACGGGCGAGACCGAGCTCGATGCCTCCACCTGTGACTGTTGCCAGACCGACGTGGCGATGACCGCACGCGGGCCGTTGCTGGTGTACCGCGACCGTACCGCCACCGAAATTCGCGATATCTATGTCACCCGTCGCGACGGCGACACCTGGACCGCACCGAAGCCGGTGCACAGCGACGGCTGGAAGATGCCGGCGTGCCCGGTCAACGGTCCTGCGGTCGCGGCCGACGACAATGCTGTCGTCGTCGCCTGGTACACCGCGGCCGGCGACAAGCCCAGCGTCCAGCTTGCGCGCAGCAGCGATGCCGGTGACAGCTTCGCCGCACCGGTCACGCTCGAACAGGGCGAGGCAGTGCAGGGCCGCGTCGACGTCGCCCTCGATGCCGCGCAGGCCTGGGTGCTGTGGGTCCGCGAGGACGCCGGCGGACAATCGGTGTGGCTGGCGCGCTACGCGCCTGATCTTTCGCGCGAACTCTCACGCGTCGAAGTCACGAAGCTGCAAGGCCGCGGCCGTGCCACCGGCTTCCCGCAACTCGCCTTGCGCGACGGCAACGCGTATCTGGTGTGGACCGACATCGTCGATGGTGCACCGCAGTTGCGTGGCGCGGTGTTCAGCAGGAACTGACGCCTGAATCAAGCCTGGTCGCAAAGCGGGTTCGGCTTGAATGACTTGTTCAGGCGACGCCGTCATTTCAGTTCGTAGTTCAGCAGCACAAGGCCACTGTTATAAACAATTGATTTTTTGAGCTTGAGTTCCTGGAACTCCCCCAGCTCACCAAATATTGGCACACCTTTTCCAAGCGCAACGGGATTGACGAAGAAGTGAAATTCATCAATGAGCCTCTCCTTGATCAAGGAGGAAACGAATGAACTACCGCCGTTTACATAGATGTCTTTTTTGTTCCTGCTTTTTAGTTGCCCTATTTCTTCGACAATATTTCCTTTTGCAAGGTCGGTATTGCCCCATTCGGATTTATCAAGAGTTTTTGTAAATACAACTTTTCTTGCTCGAACAATCCTTTGGGCAACTTCATAAAACGGGTCATCAGGTTTGGTCGCTACGTTTTCCCAGTGCGGGATGTAGTCAACCGCCAATTTCTGCCGATAACAATCGTATCGGTCGTATCAATTAGCTCAAGAACATACGGCTTGATTTCATCCCATACCAAAGTCACCCATTTTTGGTCATCATTTGGCCCGGCCGCGACAAAACCATCGACTGAAATCTGCATTTGTAACTTCAATTTACCCATGGCATTACTCTTTTTTTGAGTTTTGTAGCGACACTCGGATCATTGAGCGGAGCCACGGTTGTGACATCCCAAGGAATCGACGAACCAGAGTGGCTCGACGATTATTTCTCCTTACGCCAGTTCGCCGATGCGCGGTTCTCCACCGTGCTCGATTCGATCTCGATGTCGAAGCCCTTGCGCAATAGATACTTCAGCGTCAGCACCTGGCCGGTGCCGAGCAGCGAGACGCCGTAGCCGACGTAGAGTTTCGGCGACAGATACTTGCCGACGCCGAGCACGCTGCCGCCGAGTGCGCGCGATTCGGTTACGCCGGCGGCGTCGAGGCCGATCTTCGCGCCCAGTTGCGAGGCGAGCAGGCTGCCGCCGGCGGACAAGGCGGCCGAGGCTGCATCGAGTTGCCGGCTTTCGTCGGCGCTGGCGCTGGACAGCGGCCGGCCGAGCGCGAGATACGCGAGCGCTTCGGACTGGTTGGAGGCCGGATCGGTCCACACCTCGGCCTGTGGACGCGAGGCACGGCCGGTGACGTCGATGCCGGCGGTGACAGCACCGGTCTCGCGTTCGGCGCGGATGTCGAGCAGCGGATCGGCGATCGCGGTGTTGGACCACAGCAGCCGGCCGCGGGTGATGTCGAGCTTCTGACCGTAGGCGGTGTAGCGGCCGCCGACCTCAAGCGCACCGGTCGCGACCATCTCGCGGCCCGGGCGTGCGCGCACTCGCAGGCTGCCACCGAGCGTGCCGTCGAGGCCGAAGCCGTGCAGGCGCACGTCGTCGCCGAGCGCTAGCGTCAGGTCGAGATCGAGCGGCGTGGCCACGCTGCGTTGCGGGTCGACCGGGTCCAGCACGACCACGTCCGGCGACGCCGACACGCCCTGGTCGAGGCGTTCGAGGTCGATGCGCGCACTCGGCACGCCGACGGTGCCGGTGACAGTGATCGGCTGGCCGGCGCTGTAGCGCACCACCACGTCGGGATCGGCGACCGCGCGCAGGTCGCGGGTGTCGGAGACAAGCACGTTCTTGCCGCGCACGTTCAACACCAGCGGGGTATCGGTGCCACGCCAGCCGAGCGTGCCGTCGAGGTTCAACGTGCCGTCGCCGGAACGCAGGCTGCCGTGGATGCGCGCGCTGCCGTCGGGTTGCGCGTCCATGCGCACGTCACCGTTGCTGAGCGTGATCGCCAGCGCCGGCAATTCGGTATCGAAGTTCGACAGGTGCGCCTGGCCGCCGAGCGCCGGTTGCGCGCGCGTGCCAGCCAGGGTGATGCGGCCGTCGAGTTTTCCGGTCGGCTCGACGATATCCGGCGACAGCAGCTCCATCCAGGTCAGCTCGTCGGTGTTCAGCGCGATCTCACCGCGCAGCGGTGCGTATTCGTCCCAGCCGGTGTCGATGTGCGCATCGATGCGGCCGTTGCCGATCAACGCGGCACCGAGTTTCGCGTCGAGCCGTTGTGGGTCGAACGTGGCGTCGAGCACCAGGTTGTCGTAGGCAACGAGGTCGCTGCGCGCACGCTCGCTGTTCTTCATTCCGCCGCTGGCGGAAGTGATCCTTGCTGTACCGCGCCAACTGTTGCCCACCGGTCGTACCTGCGCCGTCAGTGCAATCTCGCCGCGCAGCAGCCACGGTCGGCCATCTTCGCGCTCGGGCAGGTACGGCAATGCCAGTGTCAGCGGCAGGCCTTGTCCGTTGATGTCCAGCCCGTGCCGCGGCCAGTCGGCGGTGGCGCACAGCGTGCCGCCGCCGCTGGAAGCCAGGCAGGCGTTGCTCAAGGCGCCGCTGCGACCCGCTCCTGTCGAGGATGTCCAGCGGAATTGCGCCGGTTGCTGCAACCGCCATTGCGCGCCACGCGTGGGTGTCAGTTGCAACGACGCCAGTGCGCCCTGCCAGGTGTTGCCGCGCTTGCTGGCGTTGCCGGCGAGCGCAAGCACGCCGATATCGCCGCGCGCATCGGCATCGAGTTGCAGCGATTCGACCGCACCGCGTGCATCGAGGCGCAGCGTGTCGAACGGCAACCCAGCCTGCAATCCACTGGCGCGCACGGCGAGCTGGCCGTTGCCGCCGCGCCACGGCAGGCGCCCTTTCGCGCTGAATGTATCGGCGCGGTAGTCGCCGTACTTCAGGCCATTGCCGACCATGTCGGCAGCGACATCCGGCGCATTGCGCGCACCGGTCAGCCGGAGCGTGCCGCGCAACACGCCAGCGGCGTCGGGCAACAGGTCGCCCAGTTGCAGCGGCGAGAATGTCGCAGCGACGTCGAGCGTCTGCGCAATCGTGCCTTTGGCATCGATGCGACTGCCACCCAGCGTCAACGCGACATCGCCTGCGTATGCCGCCGCGCCTTGCGGCGTCGCCGCGCCGCGCATCACGAAATGGCCGCGTCCCTGCAGCGGTCGCCCGCGCAGGCGGCCACCGAGTTGCGCGGCATCGACGGTCACATCGAGCCCGCCATCGGCGCGGGTGCTGCCGGTACTGGCGAGCTTGCCGTCGATCGCGCCGTTCCAGCCGGCGGCGAAATACCCCGGATCGAAGCCCGCCAGGGTCGCGTCGAGTTTCCAGCCCAGTGCCGGCGACCACGCGACATCACCACGCGCCTCGAGCTTGCCGGTCGGCATCGTCGCCGTCAGCGACTTCAGCGTCATGCGTGCGTCATTGCCGCGGCCATCGAAACGCACCTGCGCGCGTTGCCGGGCGCGCACCAGCGTGGCCTTGCCGATCGCCGCCCATGCGTCCGGTTTGCCGGCGATGCCGAAGTTGGCATCCGCGGTGATCGCCGGCGTGTCGTCGGCACCGCCCCAAGTCAGCCCGCGCGCATTGACCGCGAAGCGCAGGTTGGCGTGGTCATGGTCGCGCAGGTCGGCGCGGCCGCGCAGCGTGATGCGGCCGTCGAACGTGTCGATCACCAATGGCTGCACCGTCAGCACCTGGTCGGCGAGGCTGATGTGCGACGGCTGGATCGTGGCGACGAGGTCGCCGCGCGCGATGCGACCGCGCAACCGCGCATCGCCGCCCTTTCCATCGGCCTGCAGGTCGAATGCGAGCGGTGTGCTTGCCTCGCCGCTGCCCATGAGCAGCGCAGGATCCAGCGCATGCGATGACGTGCGCAGGTGCCAGCTCGGATCGTCCTTGCCGCGCAGCGTCAGGGTCGCGCGCAATGGCGCCGGCACGTTGCCGGACAGCGCGACATCCATCCGCGACAGGTCGCCGCGCGCGACCAGCCCGAGCCGCGGCGGCGTGCGTCCCGCCGGTGCCGGCAATACCGCCGTCACGACCAGATCGGTGCGGTAATCGTCGCGCGGCGCGTAATCGCCATGTGCGCTGAAGCGGCCGTGATCGCTGTCGATAGCGAGATGCTCGACGTGCAGCTTTCCGGTCGCAGCATCGAGCCCGCCGCGGGCGCGACGGATGTCGATCAGTGGTTGCCCATCGCCGGTGACACGCAGGCCGTCGATACGGATCGTGTCAGCCTGCAGCGCCAGCGGCGGCGCGATCTGCGGCAGTGATTCCGGCCAGCGCGGCAACTCGAACGGTGTGTCGCTCTTCGGCACTTCCAGCGTTGCGCCGATGATGTCGAGCGCATCCAGCCGCAGCCGGCGACCGAGCAACGGCCGTAACGCCGGATCGAGCACGATGGTCTGCGCGGTGAACACGATCCGTCCGGAGGCGCAGGACTTGCCCGCGGTGGCGACGCAATCCGGATCAGCCGCGCGCGTCATCTCGAAGCGCACGCCGTGCAGGGTCAGCGGACCGGAGGCCGGCCCTTCGGCCTGTTGCCAGGTCAGCGTCGTTCCCTCCGGCAGACGCGTCACGATCTGCGTCAGCAGGAAATCGCGGCCGCCGAATGTCGACAGCAACCACCACGCGAACAGCGCCAGCAACACCACCAGCGCCAACGTGCCCAGCGCCGAATGCCGCGCGACGCGCCGGGCCAGCACGCGGCGTGCCGCGTTGCGCTCGGCGCGTTGTTCCGGCGTCAGCGCTACGCCCCTCACAGGTCGGCGCCGATGTTGAGGTGCAGGGTGAATGCCGAATCCGGATGATCAAGCCCGTGCCCGATATCAACGCGTACCGGACCCACCGGCGAGCGCCAGCGCAGGCCGATGCCGATGCCGGTGCGCCAGTCGGGACGGCTGCCATCGAAGGCGCTGCCGCTGTCGACGAACGCAGCCATGCCCCATTGCGGCGTGAAGTAGTGCTCCAATTCGGTGCTGGCGGTGATCACGCTCTTGGCGCCGAGCGCGAACGCACCGCGTCCCGAAGTCGCCGCGATCCGCGGGCCGACCTCGCGATAGTTGTAGCCGCGGATGCTGCGGTCGCCGCCGGCGTAGAAGCGCAAGGACGGCGGCATTTCCACCAGCGCGTCGGTGAAGGTGTGGCCGAGCTGGCCGCGCACGATCAGGCGGTCGCGCGTGCCGAGGCCCTTGAACCAGCTCGCGCGCGCGTGCAGCTGCGCGAAGTTGGCGTCGGACCCGACGCCTTTGACGCCGCCGCGCAACTCCAGCGATCCACCGAGGCCGTTGCGCGGATACAGGCGGTCGTCAGCGTCGATGTATTCGGCGCGCAGGGATGGAAAGGAGAAGGTGGCGTAGCGATAAGCCGGATGGTCGATGTCGCCGGCGTAGGCCCAGCGTTCGCGCAGCGAATGCAGCGACGCGATCGCGGTGAGGTGGCTGTTGATCTCGCCACTGCGGCTGGCGACGAACTCGACCCGGCGCGAATCGATGTAGTCGGTCTGCTCGTCGGCGGCCTGCAGGCTGGCGGTGTACCAACCGTCGAGCCAGGCGAACGCGGGGATGCGGTATTGCAAAGTCAGCGTCTTGCGGCGCTCGGCGTAATCCACCTGCGCCAGCGCCTTGTGCCCGCGCGAGTTGAGATAGCGTCGCTCGACGCCGAGGCGCACGCCGCCACCGCTGTCGGTGCCGTAGCTGACGCCGGCGGTGTAGATGCTGCGCTTGGCGGGCGTCAGCGTGACCTGCACGGGGACGCGGTGATCGGTGGCGTTGTCTGGCTGCGGCTCGATGTCGATGCGGCTGAAATAGTCGAGCCCGACCAGCGACTTGCGCAGGCGATCGAGCTTGCCCTGGTGGTAGTAGCTGCCTTCGTCCCAGTAGACGAGTTTGTCGAGCAGGCTGTCGCGGATGATGTGCTGCGGCGTTTGCGCGAACGCGATCGGCCCCATGTCGTAGCGGTCGCCGCTGCTCCAGACCAGGTCGATATCGGCGGCGTTCTGCGCACGCGTCACCTCCACCCGGCGACTGGCGAAGTCGGCGTCGAAATAGCCACGTTCCGCCAGCCGGCGGGTGATGCGCGCCTTGCTCGCCTCATAGAGACCATGGTCGAATACGGCGCCAGCCTGCGGAACGAAAACGCCGAGTTCCTGCTTCAGGTAGCGGTCGCTGCCACCTTCGCCTTCGATCGCGACGTGCGCATCGCGCACCCGTACCGGCACGCCGGGGACCACCGTGATCGTGACTGCGGTGGAGCCTTCGCCGCGGCTGCGTTGCACGTCGATCTGCGGCGAGTAGTAGCCGAACGGTTCCAGCGCCTCGCGGGTTTCGGCTTCGGCCTCGCGCACCAGATAGGCCAGGCGGCGCCCGGACACGTCCTTGCCGATCGCGTCGACCAGCGACAGCGAGACGCGGACGTTGGTGGTCATCACTTCGTCGAGGCCACGGATGTCGACGCGGGTGACCGTGGCGGCCTGCGCGGGCACCGCCACTGCCAGACAAAGGATTGCCGCGGAGGCTGGACGCATGCGGCGAGGATACCCGCCCAGCGTGGCGGTACCATGCATTCCCGCAAACGCACAACGCCGACACGCTGTATGACCGCGCCCACCACCCTCGACGACGAACAGATAGAACGTCTCGCACAACTGCTGGAACAGCGCGCGGTGCCGTTCAAGGGCTTCAATCTCGAAGCGCTCGATGGTTTCCTCTCGGCGCTGGTGGTCGCGCCCGAAGCGGTGCCTCCGAGCGAATGGCAACCGGCGGTCTGGGGCGGCCCGTCCCCGCGCTGGGATGGCGACGACGAAGCCCTCGCGGTGCAGGCGCTGCTGCTCGGCCACTGGAACATGGCCACGGCGCGCGTGTGTTTCGATGGCGACGAGCTGCCCGAGCAGCTCGCCCCGCTGCTTTGGCTGCCCGAACATATCGATCTGGAGCAGGTCGAAGTCGAGCATGACGACGAACTCGACGTCGGCCGTGACTGGGCGTTCGGTTTCTTCCGCGGCGTCGAGCTGCGCGAAGCGGCGTGGGAGACATGGCTGGACGAGCATGACTGGATCGACGAGATCTTCGCGCTGCTCGACCAGCTCGCCAGCGGCGAGATCCTCGGCGA
>DASZZT010000137.1:0-8649 GCA_035543275.1 Luteimonas sp.
TCGAAACTGTGTGCCGGCTTCCAGCCCAGTTCGTCCTGCAGTTTCGATGCGTCGATCGCATAGCGCCGATCATGGCCCGGGCGATCGGCGACGTAGGTGATCTGACTGCTGCGCGGCTGGCCATCGGCGCGCGGCCGGCGCGCATCGAGCAGCGCGCAGATCGTGTTGACCACATCGATGTTCTGGCGCTCGGCGTCGCCGCCGACGTTGTAGGTCTCGCCGACGCGGCCGCCTTTCAGCACCGCGTGGATCGCCGCGCAATGGTCGCCGACAAACAGCCAATCGCGGACATTCTTGCCATCGCCGTAGATCGGCAACGGCTCGCCGACCAGCGCACGCGCGATGATCAGCGGAACGAGTTTCTCCGGAAACTGGTACCGCCCGTAGTTGTTCGAGCAATTGGTGGTCAGCACCGGCAAGCCGTAGGTGTGGTGGAACGCGCGCACCAGATGATCCGATGCCGCCTTCGATGCCGAATACGGCGAATTCGGCGCGTACGCGGTTTCTTCGGTGAACTTGCCGGTGTCGCCGAGCGAACCGTAGACCTCGTCGGTGGAGACATGCAGGAAGCGGAACGCGTCCTTCGCCGCGCCTTCGAGCCCACGCCAGTAGTCGCGCACCGCCTCCAGCAGCGTCAGCGTGCCAACCACGTTGGTCTGCACGAACGCGGCCGGGCCGTCGATCGAGCGATCGACGTGGCTCTCGGCAGCGAAGTTGATCACCGCATCCGGTTTGTGCGCCGCCAGCAGCGTCGTGACCAGGGACGCATCGCCGATATCGCCATGCACGAATACGTGCCCAGGATCCCCGTCGAGCCCGGCCAGCGTGTCGCGATTGCCGGCGTAGGTCAGCGCGTCGAGATTGACGATGCGGATGCCACGTCGCACCGCGTCGAGGACGAAATTACCACCGATGAAACCGGCACCGCCGGTGACCAACCATGTCGGCACAGCACACTCCTGTCGGACCAGACGTCGAAAAAAACCAGAAGCGCCGCTGGTCAGAACGGAATGTCGTCGTCGCGGAACGGATCCATCTCCTCGCGCACCTGCGGCGCCTGGCGCGAGGCCGGGGCTTCGCGGCGCGGGGCGGATTCGCTGTGTTGCGGACGCGGTGCGCGCTCGGACTGCGGTTCGCCGCGGCCCTCGCCACCGCCACCGAGCATCTGCATCTCGTCGGCGACGACGTCGGTGGTGTAGTGCTTCACACCGTCCTTCTCGTACGACCCGTACTCGATGCGACCTTCAATATAGACTTGGCGGCCTTTCTTCAGGTATTCGCCGGCGATTTCACCGAGCTTGCCGAACAGCTTGACCCGGTGCCATTCGGTCTTTTCGATCTGCTGGCCATCCTTGTCCTTGCGCACGCTGGAGGTCGCCAGGCTCAGCGTGGTGATGGCCATGCCGCCCTGGGTGTATTTGACTTCCGGATCGTTGCCGAGGTTGCCGACCAGGATCACTTTATTCACGCCGCGGGCCATGGTTGTCCTTTATTGGGGCGCCCGACAGCGGGCATGTCGCATTCGATTATACCCGCGCGCCGACAGCCATCAGCCGTTGCCCCGCCGCGATGTAGGAATACAACCCGCAATGCCGCAGCACGGGGCCGACCGAGCGGGCTCCGTATAATCGCGGCTGCCCTGGCCCGAACCCTCATGGATACGACCTCCCCGCCGCAGACCTTCGCCCTGCCCGCCATTCAGGCCCTCACCACTGCCGACATGGCCGCGGTCGACGCCCTGATCCGGCGCCGGCTGGCCTCCGACGTGGTGCTGATCAACCAGGTCGCCGAATACATCATCGGCGCCGGCGGAAAGCGGCTGCGGCCGATGCTGCTGCTACTGGCGGCGGGCGCGCTTGGCCACCGTGGCTCCGACGCGCACCAGCTGGCGGCGGTGGTCGAATTCATCCACACCGCGACACTGCTGCACGACGACGTGGTCGACGAATCCGACCTGCGGCGCGGCCGCAAGACCGCCAATGCCGTCTGGGGCAACGCCGCCAGTGTGCTGGTCGGCGACTTCCTGTATTCGCGCAGCTTCCAGCTGATGGTCGAACTTGATCGCATCGAAGTGATGCGGCTGCTCGCCGACACCACCAACCTGATCGCCGAGGGCGAGGTGCTGCAGTTGCTGCACGTGCGCAACCCGGACACCGACGAAGCCGCCTACCTGGGCGTGATCGAGCGCAAGACCGCGGTGCTGTTTGCAGCCGCCACGCGGCTGGGCGCGCTGCTCGCCGGTGCCGATGAGACGACGCAACAACGTCTGCATGATTACGGCCTCAATCTCGGCTACGCATTCCAGATCGCCGACGACGTGCTCGACTACGCCTCCGATGCCGACACGCTCGGCAAGAACCTCGGCGACGACCTCGCCGAAGGCAAGGCCACGCTGCCGCTGATCCATGCCATCCGGAACAGCGACGACGCTACCCGACAGCGGCTGCGCACCGCAATCGAACACGGCGATACCGGCGCGCTACCGGACGTGCTCGCCGCGATCCGCGCCAGCGGCGGCCTGGACTACAGCCGCCGCCTCGCGGGCGAATACGCGCAGGTCGCAGAGCGTGCGCTCAATGGCCTCGACGACAACGACTACGTATCGGCGCTACGCGGACTGGCGCGTTACGCGGTCAATCGCGACCACTGACGCCGCGGTTTGTGGGAGCGGCTAAAGCCGCCCCACAGCTTTCGTAGGATGGGTTGAGCGCAGCGATACCCATGCTGCGCGCACCGCCGCCATCGTTGGGTATCGCTGCGCTCAACCCAATCTACATCTAGGAGCACATCACTTCACCGCAAAGCGCTCGGCGAAGAACATCCGCATCATGCCTTCGCCGCGCTCGGTCGCACGCTTGTTATAGACGCAACCCGGCGGCTTGTTCGCTTCCGGCAGCGCAAAGCAATGCACCGCGCCGCTGAAGTTGACGAACTGCCAGTCGACGCCGGCCGCGTTCATTTCCTTTTCGAAACCAGCGATGTCGCCCGCGGTGCCGCGATCGTCGGCGCCATTGAGCACCAGCAGGCTGGCCTTGACCGCACCCGATTTGGCCGGCATCGAGGTATCGAGCCCGCCGTGGAAGGTGACGACGCCGGCGATGTCGGCACCGCTGCGCGCGAGCTCCAGTACGGTCGCGCCGCCGAAGCAGTAGCCGATCGCGCCGAGTCTGGTCACATCCAGCGGCGCCTTGCCGACCTGCGCCTTCAGCACATCGAGCGCCTTGTTCACGCGCGCGCGCAGGACGACGCGGTCGCCATACAGCCGCTTGACCTGCGCCAGCGCCTCTTCGTCGTTCTTGGGGCGCGCGCCCTTGCCGTAGACATCGGCGACCAGCACCACGTAGGCATCGCCGGCGACATGCCTGGCCTTGGCGACGGCGTTGCCAGTGACACCCTTCCAGTCCGGCACCATCACCAGCCCCGGGCGCTTGCCCGTTTTGGCATCGTCATAGACCAGCACGCCGCTGAAGGCCTGGTCGCCGATCTTCCATTCGACCGGCTTGGCCTGCATCGCCGCAAACGCGGGCGCGGCGCACAGCGCGAGGGTAATCGCAGCAAAGAATCGACTCATGGCGGAGTCCTCCGGGGAACGTCAGGAGCCTACGCAGCCAGCGTTGCGCAGGCGTGAAACTCGTCTGTAGGCCAAGAACCCGTAGCCCGGGTATAGCTACCAGGCTACGAAATGCCGAGACCGGGAATTGCGCTGATCGAATCGGGATCGAACCCCGCCTGTTCGGCGAAATGGCGGCCGCGGGCGACGTAGTCGCGGTACATGCCGAAGCTTGGAGCGCCCGGCGACAGCAGTAGTACGCCGTCGCCACCCAGCGCCGCGCGCCCCTTGTGCATTGCCTCGGTGAGGTCGGCGGCAGCGGCAAGCGAAAAGCCCGACTGGGCCGCGATCGGCGCCAACAATCCATGGATGCGCGGGCCGTTCTGGCCCATGGTCACGATCGCCACCGGCGCTTGTGATCGCATCGCGTCGGCGAACGCATGCCAGTCGATGCCGCGGTCATGACCGCCGACGAGAATGGCGACGCGACGATCGCGGAACACGTCCAGCGCCGCGAGGCTGGCATGCGGCGTAGTGCTGATCGAATCGTTGACGTACGTGACGCCATCGCGCGCGCCGAGCGTCTGCAGGCGATGCGGCAGCGGCAGGAACGTCGCGGCATGCGGCGCCAGCGCCACTGCATCGAGCCCGAGCGCCTCGATGGCGGTCAATACCGCGCACAGGTTGCCGTGGTTGTGGCGGCCTGGCAGCGGCAGCGATGTCGCGTCCATCACCAATGTGTCGCCGCGATACAACGCATCGCCGCGCAGGTGCCAGCCGTCGGCGCGGCCGAACCAGCGCACGTCGCTGTCCGGCAACGTCAGCATCGCCAGTCGCGGATCGTCGGCGTTGAGCACCGCGATGCGCGGCTTTGCCTCGATCGGCAGGCGCAGCTTGTCCTCGACATAGCGCGCTTCCGAGCCGTGCCAGTCCAGATGCTCGGGGAAGATGTTGAGTGCGACTGCGACTTCCGGCCGTACGCCGCTGGCGGCGATGTCGCCGGTCTGGTAGCTCGACAGTTCGATCGCCCAGAACTCCGCTTCTTCGCCCAGCAGTTCCAGCAGCGGCAAGCCGATATTGCCAGCGAGCGCGGTGCGGTGACCACCAGCGCGCAGCAAGTGCGCGAGCAGCGCGGTGGTGGTGCTCTTGCCCTTGGTGCCGGTGACGCATAGCGTGCGCACGTCGGGGTTCTCGGCAAACCACAGCGCAGTGCCACCGACGAAGCGCGTGCCCTGCGCCATTGCGGCCTGCGCGTCAGGCTGATACGGCGTGATGCCCGGTGACTTCACCACGATGTCGCATGCCGCCAGCCGTGCAGCCGTGGTTTCGGTCTCGATCGCAAGCTGCGTATCGCCGAACGCGCTGGCGTCGTCCGCTTCTTCGATCGAGCAGAACAGCGTCAGCGGCAATTGCGGCAGCCGCGAGCGGATCGCACGGTACGCGGCGCGACCCTCGCGGCCCCAGCCCCACAGGGCGGCGCGCCTGCCCTCAAGCTGCGAAATGCGCACGCAGGCGTTCCCACAGCAGCGGCGCGATGCGTTGTTCCTCGTCCAGCACCAGCAGCGGCTCGATGCGCAGTCCGGCAACGTCGAGTTGCGGCAGGATCTCGCGCGCGAAACGTTCTACCAGCGCGTCCTCACGCCACTCCGGCCGCTTCGTCAGCGCGGTCATCGCAGAGCGCGATTCGCGGCCTTCGCCGACACATTCGAACGGCTTGTGGTCCTGGTATTCGAGCAACGCATCGAAGCCCGCGGTCAGCAAAGGATCGTCGAGCAGGTTGCGACCGACGATGCCGACCAGGCGTGGCTTGGACATGAACGGCGCCAGCGCGAGGAACACGAAATGGCACTTCGGACACACGCCGCACCAGCGGTTGGTCGGACGCTCACCAAGCAGATGGAAGTTGCGGTTGCAGCTACTGAAGTGCGCGTCGTAGTGCTCGTTTTTTGCGAACTGGCGCGCAACCGCGAGCTCGCTCAGCGGCCGCAGCAGCGAGTAGTAATGCAGGTCGGCGGCAATATGCGTCGCGACGTAATCGCCGAACATCGACTCGAACGCCCAGCTCTTCGACCACTGGTGGTTGACCTCGCCAGTGCCAGGAATGATCGAACCGTAGCTGGCCGAACGCTCATTGGAGAACACCACCTGATCGACGCCGAGCACGATCGCCGCGAACACCAGGATCGCCGAGTTCACCGCGGTCACCGGGATATGGCCGTTCCACGCGCCCTGGCGGTTGTACTCGAACAATTGCGGCGCCAGCTGGCGACCGATGTTGAGCGTGGCCAGGCCCGTGCGCGCGGCGCAGGCCTGGATCAGCTGCGAGCCGCCGATCCAGGTCACGGTCTGTTCGACCCCGAGTGCACGCAGCGCCTCGATGCTGACCAGCGAATCCTTGCCGCCGCCGATGGCGACCAGCGCGTGCTCGTGCAGGCCGAGAGCAGGCGCAGCCGTGTCCACTGCATCCGCGTGCGGGAAGCGGATCCTGCCGTGCAGGTCGAGGCCATTGCGGTAGGCGAATTCGCCAAGCCCGTTGAGGTAAATCGCCTTAAGCAGCGTCGCAGTGCCGGCATCGATGGCGTAATCGTCGATGCGAATCAGGTCCGGCACCGCGGCCTTGTAATAGCTGACACCGGCGATCAGGTGCAGCAGACGCAACGCATGTTCTGCCGCCGCGCTGCGCGCCGCGTCAAGCATGAACGGCGCGCCCGGCACTGTGATCGTTTCCACCAGTTCCGGGCCGTTGTCGAACGCATAGACCAGCCGCGCGATGCCCGTCGCCGGATCGAACTCGCAGCGCACGAAACGGAACGCGCGGATCGCATCGCGCTGGAATTGCCATGGATCCTGCCAGTCACTCATTCAAGAATGTCCTCTGCCGGCAGCGCCCGCAGGTTGTAAGTATTGGCCATCGCCATGCCGTAGGCGCCAGCATCTGCGACGAGCAGCATGTCGCCTTCCGCAGTCGTCGCCGGCAGCTGGCGCTGTTGACCGAGCACGTCGCCGCTTTCGCAGATCGGACCCACCACGTCGAACGTGGCGGTCACGGCGTCATCTGGCCGCGACAGGTTGTGGATGCCATGGTAGGCCTCGTACAGCGCCGGGCGCAGTAGTGCGTTCATGCCGCCGTCGACACCAACACGATGCACGCCATCCTTCTCGATCACCTGCGTGACCTGCAGCAGCAGCACGCCGGCTTCGGCAACGAGATAGCGTCCCGGTTCGATCGCCAACGCGAAGCGTGGATACGCGGTCTTGATCTCGGCCAGACCCTGGGCCCATGCCTGGAGATCGAACGGCGCGGCGTCGGGCGTGTACGCGACGGGCAAGCCGCCGCCGATGTCGATCGTCTCCACCGTGCCGATGCCGTCGGCGAGGCCGGCGAGCTCGGCGTAGACCTCGCGCCAATGCCGCGGATCGTCGATGCCGCTGCCCAGGTGCGCGTGCAACCCGGTGATGCGGACCTCAAGCGTGCGCGCCGTGGCGACGAAGGCATCGAGCTTCGCCATCGGCAGGCCGAATTTCGCTTCGACGCCGCCGGTACGCACCTTTTCGTGGTGGCCTTCGCCGCGACCCAGATCCAGGCGCAGCCACAGCGCGCGGCCCCGAAACAGGTCGGGCCAGCGCTGCAGCGCCTCGATGTTGTCGAGGGTGACGGCGACGCCGCACGCGAACGCCGCTGCGTATTCGGCGCGTGGCGCGAAGCTCGGTGTGAACAGCACGCGGGCGGGATCGAGCGCCGGCAGTGCCTCGAACACGCGTTGCAGCTCGCCCTGCGACACGCATTCGAAACCGAATCCCTCCGCTTCCAGCGCGCGCAGGATCGCCGGATGCGGATTGGCCTTGAGCGCGTAGTAGCGGTGATCGATTGCCGCGACATCCTGCAGCCCGCGCGCCCGTTCCCGCACCACCCGCAAGTCGTAGATATAGCGCGGTGTGCCCTGCGCAGTGCATTGCAGCAGGCGCTCGCGTTGCTCCGACCACCACGACACTTCGCGCCGAGCCGGACCATGCGCGCTGCCTTGATCAAGTATTTCGCGCCAGCTCGGGCCGAACACGCTCGCGTCGCGCATCGGCATCGCGCCGCTGCGGACCAGTTCTGCGTGCAGGTGCGGGATCAGTCCCTCGGCGTCGGCCTCATCGATCACGAAGGTGAGGTTGAGATCGTTCGACGATTGCGAGATCAGATGCACGCGCTCACGTCCGAACGCCGCCCAGATGTCCGACAACCGGTGCAGCAGCGAGCGCATGCCGCGGCCGACGAGGGTGATCGCCGCGCAGGGCGCGATCACCTTGACCCGGCACACCTCGGCAAGATCGGCGCTCAGCGCTTCCAGCACGTTGCTGCTGACCAGGTTGTCGCTGGGATCCAGCGACACGGTGACGTTGGTTTCCGACGAGCCGATCAAATCCACCGACAGGCCGTGGCGCTTGAAACGTTCGAACACGTCGGCGAGAAAACCGACCTGCTGCCACATGCCGATGCTTTCCATCGACACCAGCACGATGCCGTTGCGGCGGCTGATCGCCTTGACCCCTGGAACCGTCGCCGCGCTGCCGTCGATGCGTGTCCCCGGCAGGTCGGGACGCTCGATGTCGAGAATGCGCATGGGCACGCCGGCGTCGCGGCACGGTGCGATCGAGCGCGGATGCAGCACCTTGGCGCCGGTGGTGGCGATTTCCTGTGCTTCGGCGTAGTCCAGCCGCGCCAGCAGCCGCGCCTCCGGCACCTCGCGCGGATTGGCGCTGAACATGCCGGGCACATCGGTCCAGATTTCCACGCATTGCGCGCCGAGCAGTGCGCCGAAGTACGCGGCCGAGGTATCGGAGCCGCCACGTCCCAGGATCGCGCCACCGCCATCGGCATGGCGTGCGATGAAGCCCTGGGTCAACAACATCCGCGCCGGCTGCTGCGCGAAACGCGCGCGCAGTCCGGGGTCAGCATCGTGCCGGCACGACACCGACAGCCGCGTCGACCATGCGTTCTGGTTCGGCAGCGCGATCGCCTGCAGCCAGTCACGCGCGTCGCACCAGCCGAAATCAAACCCCTGTGCGTGCAGATAAGCGGCGCCCAGCGTCGAGGACAGCAATTCGCCCTG
>DASZZT010000138.1:0-3193 GCA_035543275.1 Luteimonas sp.
TCGATCAAGGGCAGCGACTTGCCGTTCCTGTTCGACGGACGCCTGCCGGATATCAACCTCGGCACCGCGGCCGGCGCCAGTTGCGCGCCGGCGCTGCAGGCGCGGCTGGAATCGACGCTCGCCGCACAATCGGACTACGACTACGTGGTCAACGGCCGCTTCAAGGGTGGCCACATCACGCGTCATTACGGCGACCCCGCGAATGGCATCGACGCCGTGCAACTGGAGATCAGCCAGCGCGTCTACATGGACGAGGCCTCGTTCGAATACGACGAGGCGAAGGCGGGGCACGCACAAGCGAGGATTCGCAATCTGCTTGAAATCGCGCTGTTGTAGGAGCGCCGTAAGGCGCGACCCGTAGCAAGGTCGAAGGTCGCGCCTTACGGCGCTCCTGCAGAAACGCTCAGACCTCCAGCGTCGCCAGGTCGCCTTTCGCTTCCAGCCACGCCTTGCGATCACCGGCGCGCTTTTTCGCCAGCAGCATGTCCATCAGCGAATGCGTCTCGCCCTCGTCGTCGATGGTCAGCTGCACCAGCCGGCGCGTATCCGGATGTATGGTGGACTCGCGCAGCTGCTGCGGGTTCATCTCGCCCAGGCCCTTGAAGCGGGTGACGTTGACCACGCCGCCGAAGCCTTTCTTCGACTCGCCCTTTTCGCGTTCGATGCGTTCCAGCAGCAGGCGTTTCTCTTCTTCGTCGAGCGCATAGAACACCTGCTTGCCGACGTCGACGCGGAACAGCGGCGGCATCGCCACGAAGATGTTGCCGGCCGCGACCAATGCCGGGAAATGTTTCAGGAACAGCGCAGTCAGCAGCGTGGCGATATGCAGGCCGTCGGAGTCGGCGTCGGCGAGGATGATGACCTTGCCGTAGCGCAGGCCGGTGATGTCGTCCTTGCCGGGATCGCAGCCGATCGCCACCGCCAGGTCATGCACTTCGGTCGAGGCCAGCACGCTGCCGGAAGCGACTTCCCAGGTGTTGAGGATCTTGCCGCGCAACGGCAGGATCGCCTGGAAATCCCTGTCGCGCGCCTGCCGCGCGCTGCCGCCGGCGGAGTCACCTTCGACCAGAAACAGTTCCGTGCGCGACAGATCCTGCGAGATGCAGTCGGCGAGCTTGCCGGGCAGGGCCGGGCCCTGCGTCACTTTCTTGCGGGTGATCTGCTTCTCGGTCTTCAGTCGCGCACTGGCGCGTTCGATCGCGAGCTGCGCGATCTTCTGGCCCATCTCGGTGTGCTGGTTCAACCACAGCGAAAACGCATCGTGCGCCGCGCCTTCGACAAAGCCGGCCGCCTGGCGCGATGACAGGCGTTCCTTGGTCTGGCCGCTGAACTGCGGGTCGGTCATCTTCACTGACAGCACGTAGGCGACGCGGTCCCACACGTCTTCTGGCGCCAGCTTGATGCCGCGCGGCAACAGGTTGCGGAAGTCGCAAAATTCCCGCAATGCATCGGTGAAGCCGGTGCGCAGGCCGTTGACGTGGGTGCCGTGCTGCGCGGTCGGGATCAGGTTGACGTAGCTTTCCTGCACCAGCTCGCCATCCGGTACCCAAGCCACCGCCCAGTCGACGATCTCGGTGTTCTTGTTCAACTGTCCGACGAACAATTCCGTCGGCAGCAGCTCGATGCCGGCCAGCTCGCCTTTCAGGTAATCGCGCAGGCCATCTTCGTAATGCCATTCGTTGCGCTCGCCACTGGCAACATCGAACAGGCGTACGGTCAGGCCCGGGCACAGCACCGCCTTGGCGCGCAGCAGATGTTTCAACGCGCGCAGGTTGAACTTCGGCGTGTCGAAATATTTCGGCTCCGGCCAGAACCGCAGGCGCGTGCCGGTGTTTTTCCTGCCGACGCTACCAACCACTTCCAGCGCCGAGGTGCGATCGCCATGCGCGAACGTCATCCGGTACTCAAAGCCGTCG
This sequence comes from Luteimonas sp., assembly GCA_035543275.1. Taxonomy (GTDB): domain Bacteria; phylum Pseudomonadota; class Gammaproteobacteria; order Xanthomonadales; family Xanthomonadaceae; genus Cognatiluteimonas. Next base: position 1,917 of record DASZZT010000138.1, read on the forward strand.
CGCTTGATGAACACCTCGACCCGTTGCGACAGTGCATTGACCACGCTGACGCCGACGCCGTGCAGGCCGCCGGAGAACGTGTAGTTCTTGTTGCTGAACTTGGCGCCGGCATGCAGGCGGGTGAGGATCAATTCGATCCCCGGGATCTTCTCTTCCGGGTGGATGTCAACAGGCATGCCGCGGCCGTCGTCGGACACCTCGCAGCTGCCGTCGGCGTGCAGCGTGACCTCGATCTCACGGGCGTATCCCGCCAATGCTTCGTCGACCGAGTTGTCGACCACTTCCTGCGCCAGGTGGTTGGGGCGCGTGGTGTCGGTGTACATGCCAGGGCGGCGCTTGACCGGATCCAGGCCGGAGAGGACTTCGATATCGGCGGCGTTGTAGCGGGAGTTCATGCGCAGCCTGCGGGGTGATGAAGCAGGATTGTCGCGTATCCGCGCCACCACCGTTAAAACCCCGTTGTTCAGTCGCGAGCAGGGGAGCGATGGCTAGGGTTCGCCGGTCGCCGAGGGGCGCGACCATTGGCCATACCAACTTGGCTACATGACTTGATTCCTTATGGAGATGCAGATGAACCAGCGCAAATTATTGATCCCCGCATTGTTGGCCACCGCCCTTGCCACCCCGTTCGCCTTCGCGCAAGGCCTGGGTGTGGGCGTTGGCGGCAACGCCGGAGCCGCTGTCCAGGCCGGTCCGGTGAACGCCGGCATGCAGGCCCACTCGCAGATGGACGCCCAGGCCCACACCGATGCCGTGCATTCGACGATGCAGACCGCGCAGGACACGGGTGCCCAGGTGGGCGACAGCGTCCGCGACGCCGCCCGCACCGGCGAACAGGCCACAGCCAATGCCAGCACCCAGGCCACCGAATCGGTTTCCGGCAATACCACTGCCGCAGCCAACTCGGCGGTGACATCCGATGCCTCCGCCACGTCTGGTACTTCGGCATCCGCTGCCTCCGGCCAGAAAGCCGACAAGACGACCAAGAGCAGGAAACATCATCGCAAGGACAAGGATGCCGAGCCGGAAGAGGGCGGCAAGACGCGCTGACCGACTTTGTAGCCCGCCCGCAAACGCCCCGGCTTGCCGGGGCGTTTGCTTTTAGCCGAAGGAACAACCGGTTGCGGGCGCTCGGTCGCCGCCGGAGGCGGCAGCCGGTAGAATGGCGCTTTCCAGCAACCGCTGCTGCCATGACTTCCCCCAGTTCCGTCACCCCGCTCGTGTTTGTCACCGGCGGCGTGGTGTCTTCGCTCGGCAAGGGCATCGCGGCCGCCTCG
>DASZZT010000139.1:0-4963 GCA_035543275.1 Luteimonas sp.
AAGCCGGCACCACGCTGGTGCTGGTCACGCACGACGAGCACCTCGCCACCCGCTGCGGTCGAACATTGCGGCTTGACGGCGGGCGCCTGGACGGCGGCAAGCTGGTGACGACATGAATCTGATCCGGTTGGCGTGGCGACAGTTGCTACGCGACCTCAAAGCCGGCGACATCCGCATCCTCATCGCGGCACTGATGCTCGCCGTCATTGCCGTGACCGCCGTCGGCTTCGTCACCGATCGTGCGGAGCGCGCACTGGCGATCGAGGCTAACCGGTTGATGGGCGGTGATGCGGTCGTGCGTGGCGACGCGCCCATTGCCGGCACGGTGCGCGCAGCCGCGAGCGCACGCGGCCTGAAGCAAACCGAGTCGATCGAACTCGACAGCATGATCCGCGTCGGCGACGGTGCCGGCGCCAACCTGCGCTTGGGCGAACTGCACGCGCTCGGTGCGGGCTTCCCGCTGCGCGGCAGCTTCCGCATCGTCGATGCCGCCAAAGCCGAACGCGACGCCGTCGCGACGCCGCAGCCGGGCACGGTGTGGATGAGCCGCGCCGGTGCCGATACGCTCGGTGCATCGGTCGGGAACATGGTCGCCATAGGCGATTCGAAGCTGCGCCTGGCCGCGCTGGTGCTGCAGGAGCCGGATGCATCGCTCGACTATTTCAACGTCGCGCCGAGGGTGTTCCTCAACCTCGCCGACCTGCCCGCCACTGGCCTTGTGCAGGAAGGCAGCCGCATCCGCTACCGCCTCCTCATTGCCGGCGATGCGACCGCCGTCGATCGCTTCGTCAACACCGTGAAGCCTGCGCTCGCGCGCGGGCAGCGACTGGAGACCATCGGCCAGGCGCGACCGGAAATCCGTTCCGCGCTCGATCGCGCCGGACGCTTCCTCGGCCTCGCCGCGCTGGTGTCGGTGGTGTTGGCCGCGGTCGCGGTGGCGATGGCCGCACGCCGGCACAGCGAACGCCATCTGTCCGGGGCCGCGGTGATGCGCTGCCTCGGCGCCAGCCAGCGCACGCTGGTCGGCATCCACGTCGGGGAAATGCTGCTGCTCGGCGTGTTCGCAAGCGCGCTCGGCGTGGTGATTGCGTTCGCACTGCAATGGGCCGTCGCGGGCTGGCTGGCGCGCACGTTGTCGCTGTCGATCCCGCCGGCAGGATGGTTGCCGGCACTGCAAGGCTTGGGCGTCGGCATGGTCGTGTTGCTCGCGTTCGCTGCGCCGCCGGTGCTCGCATTGCGGCGGGTATCCGCGCTTCGGGTACTCCGGCGTGACCTCGACACCACCGAACCCAGCGCCTGGCTGGTTGCGCTGGCCGGGTTCGCCGGCATGGCTGCGCTGCTGTGGTGGAAGGCCGGCTCCGCGACGCTCGGTGGCGCCATGCTGCTCGGCATCGGCGCCACCCTCGTGGTATTGGCAACGCTGGCCTGGTTGCTGATCGTGGTGCTGCGCCGACTGCGTCCGCGCCTGCGCGGCAGTCTGCGCTACGGCCTGGCCAACGTCAGCCGTCGCCCGGGCACCAGCATCGCGCAGGTGTCCGCGCTCGGCCTCGGGCTGATGGCGCTGTTGCTGCTGACCTTCGTGCGTACCGACCTGCTCGACCGCTGGCAGCTGTCGCTCGCGCAGGACGCACCGAACCGCTTCATCATCAACGTGCAGCCCGACCAGATGCAGCCGATGCAGGCGTTCGTGGCCGCGCAGGGCCTGGCCGCGCCGACGCTGTACCCGATGATTCGCGGCCGCCTGCTTGAACGCAACGGCAAGCCCGTTACCGGCGCGACGATCCAGAGCGACGATCCGTCAGCGCAGCGCCGCGCCGAGCGCGAATTCAACCTGTCCAGCGCGGCCGTATTGCGCGACGACAACAAGGTCATCGCCGGCAAATTCTGGGGTGCCGGTGCGGTGCCGAAGCCGGAGATCTCGGTCGAGGAGCGCTTCGCCGAGTCGCTGGGCTGGAAGCTCGGCGACCGCATCGCCTTCGACATCGCCGGCCAGCGTTTCGAGGCCCCGATCACCAGCCTGCGCAGCGTGGAGTGGGAGAGCTTCCGCCCGAACTTCTTCGTGATCGCATCCCCAGGCGCGCTCAATGCGTATCCCGCCAGCTACGTCACCGCCGTCAGCGTGCCGCCGACCAACACGCGCTTCACCGCCGGCCTGGTCGAACGCTTCCCCAACCTGTCGGTGATCGACGTCGACGCGGTGCTCAAGCAGGTGCGCGGCACCGCCGACCAGGTATCGAAGGTCGTGCAGGTGGTGTTCTGGTTCTCGCTCGCCGCCGGCGTGCTGGTGTTGCTGGCCGCGATCAGCGCCAGCCAGGACGAGCGCCTGCTCGAAGGCGGCGTGATGCGCGTGCTCGGCGGCAGCCGTCGGCAACTACGCCTGGCGCAGGCGTCGGAGTTCGCGGCGATCGGGTTGTTGTCGGGACTGGTGGCGGCGATTGCGGCGTCGATCCTGTCAGGCGTGGTCGCCACGCGTGTATTCGACCTGCCGTGGGAGGCGAACTGGACGCTGGCCGCAGTGGGTGGTGGGCTCGGCATGCTCGCGGCGTTGGTGGCAGGCCTGTTCGCCACCCGGCGCGTGCTGGATGAGCCACCGAGCGTGGTGCTGCGGGAGTTGGACGGCTAACCACAAACCGTAGGATGGGTTGAGCCGAAGGCGATACCCATGCATCTACGCATCGGCAACGATGGGTTTCGCTGCGCTCAACCCATCCTACGTTGCTCGCCAGACTGCGAGTTGCAGAGGCAAATCCCGTGGCGCATTATAACTTCCGTTATAACAGCCGGACATTCCCATGAAGCTCAAGATCACCACCATCGGCAATTCCGCCGGCGTCATCCTGCCCAAGGAGCTGCTGGCCCGGCTGCGCGTGGAGAAGGGTGACGACGTGTATGCGTTCGAGACCCCCGACGGCATCCGGCTGAGCGCGTTCGACCCCACCCTCGCCGCGCAGATGGAAGTGGCCGAAAAGGTCATGCGCGAGGACCGCAACGTCCTCCACAAGCTCGCGCAGTAGGGGGCGGCCATGATCATCTGGATCGAAAAGGCATTCGCCCTCGCCATCCACGACCGCCAGCTCGCCGAGCACGGCGGCAGCTCCGGCGTGCGCGACGAGGGCCTGCTGGACTCCGCCCTCGCCCGCCCGCAGCAGCTGCACGCCTACGGCGCTCCGCCACCGGATCTGGCCGACCTGGCGGCCAGCCTCGGCTTCGGCCTGGCGCGCAACCATCCCTTCGTGGATGGCAACAAACGCACCGCGCATGTCTGCTACCGCGTGTTCCTCGAGCTCAACGGCGTCGCCCTGGTCGCCAGCGACGAGGACAAGTACATCACCATGCTGGCCCTCGCCGAAGGCACCCTCTCCGAAGCCGACCTTGCCGCCTGGCTGCGCAGCCACGTCGTGCAGGCACCGGGCAACGAGGTCCACGAGCCGCGCGCGCGTTACGCGCGCTGAGACGAAAGGCGCTCCGACCCCGTTTTTTTCCATGCATGGCGAGTCTGCTAGCATCAATCCATGGCCTCTCTTGCCTCCAGCAACAAGCACCTCTCCTCCGCCGCCAAGCGGCAGAAGGCAGTGCGGCTGACCATCGCCACGTCTTCGGCGATCGAGGGCATCCATACCCCGTTCAAGGCACAGAAGGTCGTTGCCAGGAAGGCTGCCGGCAAAGCCAAGACTCCAGCCAAGCCCGCTGGGCTCAAGGCTGCGCGGCACGCAAAGTCCGCCTGATCACGGCGCGGAAAACAGCCTCCAGCGGCTCGTAGTTGCTGTCGAGCGCCGCATGGATGGCACTGATGTATTCCCGCTTTTTCGCGCCGCGAATCCCACCGTAATCGAGTGCCGGCAATCCTGCCTGGAATGCCATCAGGCTGTTCAGCAGCCGCACCAGGCGGCCGTTACCCTCGCGGAACGGGTGGATGAGGATGAACTCGGCATGCGTCCTTGCCAGCGCCCGAACGAGGCGGTCCTGGTCCATGCCCACGCACGGCGTTTCTTTGGACAGCACATTGCTATCGAAATCAGCCATCAGCCGCGGAATCAAATGGGCTGATGCGAACTGGAACCCGCCCTTGCCCATGTTCACATGCCGATATTCCCCGGCCCAGCGATAGATCTCTCCCAGCCAACGACGGTGATATGCGCCGATGTCCTTGGACGTGAACCGGTGGCGATCCGAAACTTCGTCGACCAGCGCATCCATCAGCGAGAGCAGCGCTTCCGACTCCGCCTGCTGCATCTCACGGACACGCACGATTCCAAGTTTGTTCGCAAGCACGCGGTCGCGCGATCCGGGCTGTGCAGCGTTTTCCTTGATTCCCTGCGTCGAATATCGATCTGACATCACTAGCTTGGACTCCAATCTCAGGTCATACGTGACTCAGGCGAAAGGCACTCTGACCCCGTTATCGCTCTCTTGCTCCAACGCGCCGACAGTGACCCCCGCACCAAGCGTCATTCCTCCGGCGCGGGCTGCAACTTCACCAACACTTCCTCCAGATCAGCGATCGCCGTTTCCAGCGCATCGTGGAATTGACCCTGACGCTCCATCAGGTCCTCGATCTTCCCGGCCTGCTCCAGCTTGGAAAGCTCACCATCAAACAGCAGCCACTCCGTCGTCAGCATTTCCACATTGTTCTTGGAGTAGTGCCGCATCTCCTTGAGCTGCGCCAGGGTATCGGTGACGTGATCGGTGGGTGTCTTGGGGGTTTTCTCGGACATGGCGGGCTCCTTCGTGGGAAAGGTGGTTATCGCCGATGCTAACCATGGAGGGTGGATGCTGATGTCACGAAGGCATCGGCGGCGCTGAGGGGTGTGAAAAAATAAACCTGAGCCACCCCTGATTTCTCGGACACCACAAAGCGGGGACAATTCCCCGACGGAGGTGTTCGATGGAGAAGCGTCAACGATTTGCCGCGGAGTTCAAACGCGAAGCAGTGCGGTTGTTGAAGGTCGGCGGCAAGCCGGCG
>DASZZT010000140.1:0-2390 GCA_035543275.1 Luteimonas sp.
GTTGAATTCGTCGCCAAATTGCGCGACGAAGCAAGATTCGACAGCCTGCCGGCGCTGGTCGCGCAGATGGAGCGCGATGCCGCGCAAGCGCGCGTCGCGCTCGAGCAGGCAACCCTCATGCAAGCACAACAACGGGCCTACGCGTGACCGCTGACTCCAACAAGCCTGCTTCTGGCAGCAGCCGCTACAAAGCCACCATCCACCTGCCGGCGACCGAGTTCCCGATGCGCGGCGACCTGCCCAGGCGCGAGCCGGACACGCTGGCGCGCTGGGAAGGCGAAGGTTTCTACGCACAGATCCGTGAACAGGTCCGCGGCCGGCCGTCATTCGTGTTGCACGACGGCCCGCCGTACGCCAACGGCGCGATCCATCTCGGCCACGCGGTCAACAAGGTGCTCAAGGACGCGGTGGTGAAGTCGCGCCTGCTCGACGGGTTCGATGCGCCCTACGTGCCGGGCTGGGATTGCCACGGCCTGCCGATTGAACTGGTGGTGGAGAAAAAGTTCGGCAAGGTCGGCGACAAGCTCGATGCCGCCACATTCCGCGCCAAGTGTCGCGAGTATGCGGATGCGCAGATCGACATCCAGCGTCGCGACTTCAAGCGCCTCGGCGTGATCGGCGATTGGGAGCATCCGTATCGCACGATGGATCGCAGCTACGAGGCCGACATGCTGCGTGCGCTGGCGCAGATCATCGAGCGCGGCCATCTCGCACGCGGCGTCAAGCCGGTGCACTGGTGCTTCGATTGCGGCTCGGCGTTGGCCGAGGCCGAGATCGAATACGCCGACAAGCAATCGCCGGCGGTCGACGTGGCGTATCTCGCGCTGCAACCGCAGGCGTTGGCCTCGGTGTTCGGCGTTGCATTACCTGACGATGCGCAGATCGCGATACCGATCTGGACCACTACGCCGTGGACGCTGCCGGCGAGCCTGGCGGTCGCGGTCGGCCCGGAGATCGAATACGTGCTGGTCGAAGGCCCGCGTGGCAGGGACGGCGGCCGCCGCCTGCTGGTGCTGGCCGAAGCGTTGGCGACGCGCGCGTTGCAGCGCTACGGCGTCGAGGACGTGGTCGTGCACGGCAACGCGCAGGGCACCGAACTGGAAGGCCAGCGACTGCAACATCCGTTCTATGACCGCGAGATTCCGGTGCTGCTCGGTGAGCACGTCTCCGCCGAAGACGGCACCGGCGCCGTGCACACCGCGCCCGGCCACGGCCAGGACGACTTCGTCGTCGGCCAGCGCTACGGACTGGTCGAGCGCTACAGCGCCGCCGAACTCAATCCCGTCGACGGCCGCGGCGTGTACCTGCCATCGACGCCGCCGGCCGGTGAAGTCGCGCTCGCCGGCATGCACATCTGGAAAGCCAACGACGCCATCGTCGAGGTGCTGCGCGGCAACGATGCGTTGCTCGCATTCGCGCGCATCACCCACAGCTATCCGCATTGCTGGCGCCATCGCACGCCGGTGGCGTTCCGTGCCACGCCGCAGTGGTTCATCTCGATGGAACAGGCCGGGCTGCGCCGCGACGCGCTGGCCGCGATCAAGGATGTCGGCTGGATTCCGGAATGGGGCGATGCGCGCATCGCCGGCATGGTCGAGGGCCGTCCGGACTGGTGCATCAGCCGCCAGCGCAGCTGGGGCGTGCCGATCGCGCTGTTCTACGATCGCGAATCCGGCGAACCGCATCCGGACACACCGGAGCTGATGCGCCAGGTTGCCGACCGCGTCGAGCGTGATGGCGTTGAAGCGTGGTACGCACTCGATGCAGCCGAACTGCTCGGCGATGCAGCATCACGCTACGAGAAGGTCACCGACATCCTCGATGTCTGGTTCGACTCCGGCGTCACCCACGCCTGCGTGCTGGCGCAGCGGCCGCAGGACGGGCTGCACAAGCCGGCCGACCTGTACCTGGAAGGTTCCGACCAGCATCGCGGCTGGTTTCAGTCCTCGCTGCTCACCGGCGTGGCGATGGACGGCGCCGCGCCGTACCGGCAATGCCTGACCCACGGCTTCACCGTCGATGCGCAGGGCCGCAAGATGTCGAAGTCGCTCGGCAACGGCATCGAGCCACAGGACATCATCAAGACTCTCGGCGCCGACATCCTGCGGCTGTGGATCCTGTCCACCGACTACCGCAACGAAATGTCACTGTCGGCCGAGATCCTCAAGCGCACCGCCGACACCTACCGCCGCATCCGCAACACCGCGCGCTTCCTGCTCGGCAACCTGCACCAGTTTGATCCGGCGCAACATCTGGTCGCGCCCGACGACATGGTCGCGCTGGACCGCTGGATCGTTGATCGCGCACACGCGCTGCAGCTCAAGATCGCCGCCGCGTACGAGCGCTACGACTTCGCCGAGATCGTGCAGGCGCTGTCGAATTTCTGCAGC
>DASZZT010000141.1:0-12967 GCA_035543275.1 Luteimonas sp.
CGTGGCGACCACAGGTTGTCGGTGGTGGTCAGCACCTCGCCGTTGCGGTTGTTGCGGAAGTCGATCTCGAAGCGGTCGTAGCGCAGGCCGACGATCGCCTGCCATTGCGGCGTGAATTCGATCTGGTCCTGCACGTACGCCGCCGCGATTTTGGCGACGCCGTGGTTGTCGGCATCACTGCTGCTCTGGGCGAAGCTGATCGGGCCGGTGTAGCGCGGGTTCGACAGCGGCACGTTGGCCGAGGTCGCGGCCGAGCCGGGGACACCGAAAAAGCCGGTCTGGCGGAGGTTGTCGGTTTCCTGGCGACCAAATTCAGTGCCGGCCAGTAGCCTGTGCTCGACCGATCCGGTCTGCGCGGAGAAGGTCAGGTCGGTCTGGTTGAACACGTTCCTGCGCTGGGTGGCGTTGTTGTAGGCCTTGATCGCCACCTCGAACACGCCGAGTGAGTTCGGCTTTTCTGCGTCGGCCGCGTACACGTTCTGGTAGAACTTGTCGTAGTCGGCGATGCGGGTGTGGTTACGCAGCGCAACGCCGTTGCCGAAGTCATGTTCGACCAGGGCGTCTACTGCATCGACGTCTACCCTGGTCGGGCTGCGTGCCGGGTCGCCGAAGAAGGTCGAGGCGTCGGTTTCGACCGGCAGCCGGCGGCCGTCGAAGGCGACCGAAGAGGAGGGGATGCCGCGGTCGGCGACGCGCTCGTCCTCGAAGTGCTCGTAGCCGAACGTGATCCTGATGTTTTCGGTGGGGCGCAAAGCCAGTGTTGGGTTGAGGCCCCAGCGCTCGGCCTTGTAGCCGTCGCGATAGCTTGCCGAGTCCTCGACCATGCCGGTGACGCGGAAGGCGGCGGCGTCACTGACGGGCTGGCCGAAGTCGGCAGCGACGCGGCGCTTGTCCCACGAGCCGAACTGCAGCGTCACTTCGCGCACGCTGTTCCAGTCGGCGACCTTGCTGACGCGATTGAGTACGCCGCCGGAACCACCGCGGCCGAAAATCATTGCGTTCGGGCCCTTCAGCACCTCGACCCGGTCGGTGTTGTACAGGTCACGGAAGTACTGCACATCGTCGCGCATGCCGTCGATGAACATGTCCGCGGTCGAGCTGTTGCCGCGGAACACCGGCGTGTCGCGGTTGCCTTCACCCTGCGCCATGCTGACCCCGGGAACGTAGCGCACGGCATCGGCAAGATTCTGCATCGCCTGGTCGTCGATCAGTTCCCGGGTGACCACGGTGATCGACTGCGGCACGTCGCGCAGCGGGATGTCGGTCTTGGTCGCAGAGGAGGTGCGCCTGGCCGCATGGCCTTCCGCGCGTTGAGCGATGACTTCGACCCTGTCCAAGTCGGTTGGCGTGCGGTCCCCAGCGGCATTCAGGGAACCGGCGCGAGCCGGTGCGGACGGGGCGAGGGCGAGGGCGAGGGCGGCCAACAGCGGTACGAAGGCCGAAATGCGGTTGGTCTGCATGGGATTCCCAGAACGTGGTCGATGCGGCTACGTGGCCGTTTCGATATGTTAATGAGAATCATTATCAAAAACAAACCACTTTTAGCGATCGTCGCGGGTCCAGACCGCGTCGTCCTCGAACTTGACCGGGAATTTCACCACCGGTGCGTACGCCGGCGCATTGAGCGCGCGGCCATCGCGCACATCGAACTTCGAACCGTGAAGCACACATTCGATCGTGGCTTCGTCGCCATCGAACGTGCCGGCCGACAACTCGAAATCCTCATGGCTGCAACGGTCCTCCAGCGCATAGAAGTCGCCGTCGTAGTTGAGCACCAGGATCGGGGTGTCGTCGTCCCAGACGACTTTCGACTCACCTGGAAGCAGTTCGGAAGTTGCGCAAACTCGAATCCAGTCGCTCATGTGAGTTCCTTTTCCAGCACCTCGAAGCGCAAGTCATCGCGCCTGGGCACGCCGTAACGCGCGTCGCCGTACGGAAACGGCTTGAACACACCGGTGCGGCGATAGCCGCGGCGCTGGTAGAAGGCAATCAGCTCGTCGCGGATGTCGATCACGGTCATGCGCATCACCGGCATCTGCCATTCGTCGCGGACAATGCGCTCGGCCTCGTCCAGCATCGCCTTGCCGATGCCGGCACCTTGCAAATGGGGACGTACCGAGAACATGCCGAAATAGCCGGCTTCCGCGTCACCGGATGGTTCGATGGCGATGTGCGCGCATGCGAGCAACTCGCCGTCGCGCTCGGCCAGCAGCACGCGGCTGCGCGGGCGTTCGATGTCCTGGCGCAATACGTCGGCATCGATGCGATTGCCGTCCAGAAAATCGGCTTCGGTGGTCCAGCCTTGACGGCTGGCATCGCCGCGATAGGCGGACGTGACCAGCGCCACGATGGCGTCGACGTCGGCGGCTTCGGCCGCATGAAACCGGAGCGCGGCAGCGACTTCATCTGACATGGCAGTGCTCGGTTTCGGAAACGTGCCGAGTCTAGCCGAGCAGGCGCCGTACCTTCAGCAGCGCGGCGATGAAGACTTCAATCTCCGCATGCGTGTTGTAGAACGCAAGCGAGGCACGGCAGGTTGCCGGCACGCCATAGAAATGCATCAGCGGATGCGCGCAGTGGTGGCCGGAGCGCACGGCCACGCCTTCAAGGTCGAGCAGGGTGGCGAGGTCGTGCGCGTGCGCGCCCGCGACCAGGAAGCTGACCACCGCGGCCTTGTCCGGCGCGTTGCCGATGATGCGCAGGCCGTCGACCTTGCGCATCTCCTCGGTCAGGTGGGCCAGCAGTTCGGCTTCGCGCGCGGCGACATTGGCCATGCCGAGCCCATCGAGGTAATCGACCGCCGCGCCGAGCCCGATCTGCCCAGCGATGTTCGGGGTGCCGGCCTCGAACCGGTGCGGCGGATCGTTGAACACGGTGCCGTCGAAACGCACCTCCTTGATCATCTCGCCGCCACCGAGGAACGGTGGCATTGCGGCAAGATGCTCGCGCCGCGCCCACAGCGCGCCGGTGCCGGTCGGGCCGCACATCTTGTGGCCGGTGAAGGCATAGAAGTCACAACCGATGGCCGCAATGTCGACCGCCATGTGGGGCAGCGCCTGCGAGCCGTCGACTACCGTGACGATGCCGCGCTTGCGCGCCTCGCGACAGATCTCCTTCACCGGATTGATCGTGCCCAGCACATTGGAGACATGCGTCACGCCGAGCAGCTTCACTTCCGGCGTCATCTGCGCGTACAAGGCGTCGAGGTCGAGCACGCCGTCGGGCGTGATCTCCGCGACCTTGATCGTGGCGCCGGTGCGTTCGGCGACCAGCTGCCACGGCACGATGTTGGCGTGGTGCTCCATCCGCGTCAGCAGGATCGCATCGCCCGGCTTGAGCCGTGGCAGCGCCCACGAATACGCGACCAGGTTGATCGCGAATGTGGTGCCGCTGGTGAGCACGAGTTCATCGCTGCGCACATTGAGGTGCCGCGCCAGCTTGCCGCGGGCGGCTTCGAAGGCGTCGGTGGCCTCGCTGCCGAGCGTGTGCACCGCGCGGCTGACGTTGGCGTTGTGGTGGCGATAGAAATCGTCGACCGCTGCGATCACCGCCGCCGGTTTCTGCCCGGTGTTGGCCGAGTCGAAATACACCAGCGGCTTGCCCTGCACTTCGCGCGTGAGCAGCGGAAAATCAGCGCGCACAGCGGCCCAATCCACGCGTCCTGCCTCTGCCGCCGCGTGTGGGGAAAGCGTGCGATGGGGAAGAGTCGCTTCGGCGTTCATGCCATTTCCAGCGTCACCAACGCACGATCCACTGCCAGCATCAGCGTTTCGCGCAATGCAGGAGCCTGGACCGTGGCAACCACCTCGCGGCAGAACGCCGCGGTCAGCAGCCGGCGCGCGTCAGCTTCGGGCAGTCCGCGCGAACGCAGGTAGAACATCGCGGTCGGATCGAGCTGGCCGACGGTGGCGCCGTGCGCGGCCTTGACCTCGTCGGCATGGATCTCCAGCACCGGCTGGGTGTCGATCTCGGCGGTGTCGCTCAGCAGCAGGTTCTTGTTTGACAGGTTGGCATCGCTGCCATCGGCGCCGGCGCGGATGACGATGCCGCCATGGAACACCGCGCGGCCGCGGCCCGCAGCGAGGCCGCGCCAGGTCAGATCGCAGGCCGTGTCGCGGGCGATGTGCTCGACGCCCAGGCGCGTGTCGAGGTGGCGCTTGCCGGAGGCCAGCAGCACGCCGTTGGCGGTCAGCGCCGCGCCGTCGCCATCCAGACGCACGTTCAATTCGTGACGCGACAATGCGGCGCCGAGTTCGAGATCGATGCGCTGGTAGCGGGCGTTGCGGGCCAGCACTGCGTCGGTGCGGGTGAACAGGGTCGCGCGTGCCGATTCGTCCTGCACCCGCGCATGCAGCAGCCGCGCATCCGCGGCCAGGTGCACATGCGTGAGCGCATTGCCCATGTGCGCGTGTTCGCCGGCGGCGAGGTGATGCTCGACCACGATGGCGTTGGCGCCTCGGCGCAGTTCGATCAAGTGACGCGCATGCCAGGCTGCGTCGCTGGCCGCGGGCACACCGAGGAACACCAGCTGCAGCGGCACCTCGACCTGCACGTCGGCCTCGATCCGCAGCAGTGCGCCCTCGTTGGCCAGTGCCGCATTGAGCCGCGCGAACACTTCGTCGACGCGCTCGTAGCGGCGTTCCAGGAAGTTGCTCGCGCGCGCGTCGCCGTCGACCAGCGCCTGCGACAGCGGCAACAGCGCGACGCCATCGGGCAGGCCGGACAGATCCGAGTGTGCCGCGTCGAAGCGGCCGTTGACGAACACCAGTCGCGGCGCGGGAATGTCGGCCAGCACGGCGGCATCGAACTTGGTGACGGCCGGTGCCGCGGGAACGAACGCGCGCCGTTCCAGCGCCCGTAGCGGTGTGTACTTCCACGCCTCACTGCGCGCGTGCGGCAAGCCGTCGCGAAGGGCGGCATCGAGCGCGGCGCGGTGGGCGGCGTCGCCATCGAACCCGGTTGCGAGCGAGTCGAGCAAGGCGCTCATCAGGCCGTGGCCTCCGGCGCGATGCGGTCCTTGATCCAGGAATAGCCGTGCGCTTCGAGTTCCAGCGCAAGTTCCGGGCCGCCGCTTTCGACGATGCGGCCGTCGGCGAGCACGTGCACGATGTCGGGCTTGATGTAGTCGAGCAGGCGCTGGTAGTGGGTGATGACAAGGAATGCTCGCTCGGGCGAACGCAGCGTGTTGACGCCTTCGGCAACGTTCTTCAGCGCATCGATGTCGAGGCCAGAATCGGTCTCGTCGAGGATCGCAAGCCTGGGTTCCAGCACCGCGAGCTGGAAGATCTCGTTGCGCTTTTTCTCGCCACCGGAAAAGCCCTCGTTGACGCCGCGTTGCAGCAGGCGGTCGTCGAGATGCAGCACCGCCAGCTTCTCGCGCACCCGCTTGAGAAACTGCATGGAGTCCAGTTCCGACTCGCCACGCGCCTTGCGCTGCGCATTGAGCGCGCTGCGCAGGAAGTAGGTGTTGTTCACGCCCGGAATCTCGACCGGATACTGGAACGCGAGGAATACTCCCTCGGCCGCACGCTGCTCCGGCTCCAGCGCCAGCAGGTCATGGCCATCGAAGGTCACCGAACCTTCGGTGATCTCGTAGCCGTCGCGTCCCGCCAGCACGTTGCCGAGCGTGGACTTGCCGGCGCCGTTGGGACCCATGATCGCGTGCACTTCGCCCGGCTGCACCTCGAGCGAAAGGCCCTTGAGGATGTCACGACCGTTGATGCGGACGTGGAGGTTGTCGATTTTCAGCATGATGTTTCTTTCGTAGCGTGCGCTGTGCGCACGATGGTGTGTGGGACACGTGCGCACAGCGCACGCTACGGTCAACCGACTGCGCCCTCCAAGCTCACTTCCAGCAACTTCTTCGCCTCCACCGCAAATTCCATAGGCAGTTCGCGGAACACCTGCTTGCAGAAACCGTCGACGATCAGCGACACCGCGTCTTCTTCGCTGATGCCTCGCGAGCGACAGTAGAACAACTGGTCGTCGGAGATCTTGGAAGTGGTGGCTTCGTGCTCGACGGTCGCGCTCGGGTGCTTGACCTCGATGTACGGGAAGGTGTGCGCGCCACACTGCTTGCCGATCAGCAGCGAGTCGCACTGGGTATGGTTGCGCGCGCCCTCGGCGCTGCGCTCGACCTTGACCAGGCCGCGATACGAATTCTGCCCGCGGCCGGCGCTGATGCCCTTGCTGACGATCTTCGACTTGGTGCGCTTGCCGATGTGGATCATCTTGGTGCCGGTATCGGCCTGCTGGCGATGGTGGGTCAGTGCGACCGAGTGGAACTCGCCGGTGGAGTCGTCGCCGATCAGCACGCAGCTCGGGTATTTCCAGGTGATCGCCGAACCGGTCTCGACCTGGGTCCAGGAGATCTTGCTGCGCGCGCCGCGGCACTCGCCGCGCTTGGTGACGAAGTTGTAGATGCCGCCGACGCCGTTCTCATCCCCCGGATACCAGTTCTGCACGGTCGAATACTTGATCTCGGCGTCGTCCAGGACGATCAGCTCGACCACCGCCGCGTGTAGCTGGTTCTCGTCGCGCATCGGCGCGGTGCAGCCTTCGAGGTAGCTGACGTAGGCCTTTTCCTCGCAGATGATCAACGTGCGCTCGAATTGCCCGGTATGGCCGGCATTGATCCGGAAGTAGGTACTCAGTTCCATCGGGCAGCGCACGCCCCTGGGGATGAACACGAAGCTGCCGTCGGAGAACACCGCGGAATTGAGCGCGGCGAAATAATTGTCGCCGGTCGGGACCACGCTGCCGAGATATTGCTTGACCAGTTCTGGATACTCGCGGACGGCTTCGGACATCGAGCAGAAGATCACGCCTTTCTCGGCCAGTTCCTTGCGGAAGGTGGTGCCGACGGACACGGAATCGAATACCGCGTCGACCGCGACGCCGGCGAGCCTGGCGCGCTCGTGCAATGGCACGCCGAGCTTGTCGTAGGTGTCGATCAGTTCCTGCGGCACTTCATCGAGTGAGGCGTACTTGGCTTTCGGCGCGGAGTAATAGCTCAGCGCCTGCAGGTCGATCGGCGCGATGTTGAGCTTGGCCCAGTGCGGCACCGGCATGGTCAGGAAATGCCGATACGCGGCCAAGCGCCAGTCGGTCATCCACTCCGGCTCGTCCTTCTTGGCCGAGAGCGCGCGGATGATGCCTTCGTTCAGGCCAGGCGGCAGCGAATCGGTTTCGATCTGCGTGATGAAGCCGGCGTCGTAGCGACGACCGAGCTGTTCGATGATCTGTGCGTTTTCGATGGCCATGGGTATTCCTCAGGCGGCCGTCAGGGTCGCGGCGATGACCTTGCGCGGTGTGCGCGGTGTGCGCGGCGGCGCCGGCAGAGTGTTGTCCAGCATCTGCGCGAGCGTCACGCCACGCAGTACGTCGGCGACCACGTCGTTGATCCGGCGCCAGTTGGCGCGCACGCCGCAGGAATGCTCGATACCGCAGGCGCCGGCGTGGACGCTGCATTCGGTCATGCCGAGCGGGCCTTCCATCGCCTCGACGATCTCGATCAGCGAAATGTCGGCCGCGGCGCGGGCCAGGCGGTAGCCGCCATGGGCACCGCGGAAGCCTTCGACCAGCCCGGCCTGGGCCAGCGGCTTCAGCACCTTGGCCACGGTCGGCACTTCCAGCCCGGCCTGGTCGGCCAGTTCGGAGGCGCTGAGTACGACGTCAGGCCGCGCGGCGAGCGCGGTCAGGACGACGGTGGCGTAATCGGTGAGCTTGGTGACGCGCAACATGGCGAAGGCCCGGTAAACCGTACCGAAATTGTACGGTTTTCGGGCCTTCGGGCCAAGCGGTCGCGTTGAGCTGGTTCAGCCCGCGACGGGCGCCTGCGGCGGCGGGCCGGGCGGCAACACCAACTCCCAGTAGGGCGGTTGCGGCTTCTGGCCTGGCGGCAGATAGTCAGGCGCGGGCTGGCCGTCGGGGCCAAGCGACTTGATGAAGCGGAAGATCGCCAAGCGGTCCTCCTCCTTCATGGCGCGGACCATGAAGTCGGGCATGATCGGGCGTGTGTGCAGCTCGCCGGTGTATTTCAGCCACGCGGCCTCGTCCATGTCCGCCGTCTTGAGCCGCAGGTTTGCGGCGTAGGTTGTGCCCCACGGGCCGTGAAAGCCGATCGGAGACCCGACCAACCATTGCGCCGTCGGCAATTCGCCGGCGGCCTCGTTATACCCGGGCGTGTGGCAGTCGTTGCATGTGCCGATCCTGACCAGGTACTCGCCGCGGGCGAGCAGGTCGGCATCGGTCGGCATGGCAGCGGCAGGTGCGGGCGCTGGAGTCGCGGCCTCGGTTTCCGCGCTGGCGGGCATCCGGTTGCAGCCGGCCAGCGCCAGCAGGACCAGAACAGGAAGTGCGGAACGAATCGCGTACATCGGCATGGATTCCTCGGGAGACCTGATCGAAAACGCAAGTAGCGGCAGCAACCGGACACTGGCATGGCGGCTGGACGCCGCTTCGGGGGACAATGGTTGTTTTCCGCACCGGAACGCCTGCATGCCGCGCAAGATCGTCGCCCGCAAATCAGCCATCCACGGCAACGGCGTGTTCGCCGTCGCGCCGATCGCCAAGGGCGAGCGGATCATCGAATACAAGGGTCGCCGCCGCACCCATGCCGAGGTCGACGCCGGCGACAGCGGCGATGCCGATTCCGGGCACACCTTCCTGTTCACGCTCAACGATGAATACGTCATCGATGCGAACTTCGAGGGCAACAGCGCGCGCTGGATCAACCACGGCTGCGCGCCGAACTGCGAAGCGGTGCTGGACGAGAACGAGGCCGATCCGAAGAAATCGCGCGTGTTCATCGAGACCATGCGTGCGATCAAGCCTGGTGAAGAATTGACCTACGACTACGGCATCACCCTCGACGAGCCGCATACCGCGCGCATGAAGAAGATCTGGGCCTGCCGCTGTGGCGCGAAGAACTGCACCGGGACGATGCTGCAGCCCAAGCGCTGAGGATTCGCGCATCCGGCAGCACCCGATGCTGTGGACCGGCAAAGGTTGCCATGACTTCCGCCAGTCGGTAACAGCTGGCCGGACCGGTAGGCTGCGCGCCACTCATGCGAAATCTTCGCACCAGCCAGCACATCCCGTGCCGACTTTCCAAGGGAACCCGCCATGCGCTGCCGCCTGTTGTCGCTCGCCATCCTTGCCGCGTTGGCCGTTCCCGCGTACGCGATCGAGGTCGACGGCCGCATCGATCCGGCCGAGTGGCAGGGCGCCGAGCACATCACTGACTTCCGGCTGGTGCAGCCGCTCAGTGGCGCGCCGTCGCCGTATCCGACCGAGGCCTGGGTGCTGTCGACGCCGGAAGGCCTGGCGATCGGCTTCCGCAACGTGCAGCCGGCAAGCGTGCCACGCAACCGCCAGCGCACCCAACGCGACCAGGATGCGCAGCTCGACCGTGTCAACCTGATGGTGGATTTCGACGGCGACGGTCGCAGCGGCTACAACTTCACGCTCAACCTCACCGACGGCATCGTCGATGCGGTGATCACCAACGAAAGCAACTTCAGCAAGGACTGGGACGGCAACTGGCAGCACGCCGTCAGCGAGGATGGCGACACCTGGTCGGCCGAGATGCTGATCCCGTGGTACATCGCGCCGATGCGCAAGGCCGATGGCGGCAAGCGCACGCTCGGCGTCTATCTCGACCGCGTGATCGGTTCCACCGGCGAACGCGTGGCATGGCCCGCGGTCAGCTTCGCGCGTCCACGTTTCCTGTCGGACTTCAGCAAGGTCACGCTGCCGGCCTACAGCCAGTCGCTGCTGGCGATCACACCGTATGCGGTCGGCGTTTACGACAACGTCCATGGCAGGAGCGACTTCGACGCCGGCGCCGACATCTTCTGGAAGCCCAACGGCCAGACCCAGCTCACCGCGACGATCAATCCTGATTTCGGCCAGGTCGAGAGCGACGAGCTGGTGGTCAACTTCGGCGCCGAGGAAACCTTCTTCAGCGACAAGCGCCCGTTCTTCACCGAGAACCAGGGCATCTTCGATTTCGGCCTGCTGATCGACAACAGCCAGCTGATCTACACCCGTCGCGTTGGCGGTGCGGCCGACGACGGCAGCGGGGCCGGCGACATCGCCGCGGCAGTCAAGCTCAACGGCAGCTTCGGTGCGACCAACTACGGCGTGCTGGCGGCCGAGGAAAAGGGCGATGCCGGGCGGTCGTTCCGCGCGCTGCGGCTCAACCACGATTTCGGCACGCAGACGCTGGGTCTGCTGGCGACGCAGGTGGAGCGGCCGTTCCTGGATCGCGAGGCGACGGTGCTCGGCATCGACCATCGCTGGCAACCCAACGACAAACTGACCATCCTCAGCAACGTGGTCGGCAGCGCGATCGATCAATACGCGCAGACGACCCGCGGCTACGGCGCGACCCTTGTCGCCGAGTACGAGATGAACGAGCGCTGGCGCCAGCAATGGTTGCTCATGCACTTCGACGACCGCCTGGACATCAACGACTTCGGTTTCCTCGGTCGCAACAACCTCGACTACGCGCACTGGCAGGTGAGCCGGCGCTTCACCCACCTGCCGGAAAGCTCGGCGTATTCGTCGCATGACTGGCGTTTTCGCATCATCGGCATCGACAACGACGATGGCTTGACCCTGAAGCGACAGTTTCGTGCCAGCATCCAGAGTGACCGCCGTGATGGCGGCAATGAATTTGCGCAGTTCAACCTCAACAGCCCCGGCTATGAGGACCGCCTGAGCCGCGGCAATGGCGTGTTTCGCACCACCGGGAACGCGTCGGTGTCGTGGAGCCGCAATCGCCCGCGCAAGGGCGACTGGGCCTGGGAGGCCAATGCCTGGCTTGGCGGCGGCGAGGTCGTCGGCAACCGCCGCCTCGGCCTCAACGGCTATGTAGAGCCGACCTATTTCTTCAGCGATGCGCTCAGTGCCTTTGCCGGCCTCTATGTCGAACGCACGCCGGACCTGCTGGTGTGGCAGGGCGGCAACCTGATCGGCAACTTCGACGAGCACGTGCTGCAGTTGAACGCGGGCCTGAACTGGACCATCGGCAGTCGCCAGGAACTGCGGGTCAAGCTGCAGGCGCTGGGACTGGACGCGAAGCTGCGCCAGGGTTACCGGGTCGAGGATTGGCGCCTGCTCGCAACGGACGCGCAGATCGACGACTTCAGCCTGCGCAACCTCGGCTTCCAGATCCGCTATCGCTATGAGCTGGCGCCGCTGTCGAATCTCTACATCGCTTACGTCCGCGGCGGTTTCGGCTTCGATGGGTTCTCGCAGGATGTCGGGCCGTTGCTCAGCGACAGTTTCTCGTTGCGCGACAGCGAACAGCTGCTGGTCAAGCTGAGCTACCGGTTTGAACTGTAGCGTCAGAGATCGTCTTCGCCGGGGAACGACACGCCGATCTCGTTGACCACGACATTGTTCGCCAGTTCTGGATAGCGCGGATCGTCGCTGGAATACTCGCTGTCGCCCACCGGATAGGTGCCATCGTCCGCATCTTTGCGGGAGCCGAGGCTGAGGAAGTGGCGGACCGGATTGTCGTCGCGGGGCGCGAGCTTGCCGCCCTTCCAGTCGGTGATGGTGCCGCCGTAATCCCATTCGAAACCGTAGAACCTGATCGGCCTGCCGTTGCGGCGCAGCAGCTCCGACAGCGGCGTGCCGATGCCGATGCCGTTGTCGAGTTTCCACTGCGAGACCGGACCGAACACGCGCACCATCGACAGTCCAGCGAGCGTCTTCTCGTCCTGGAAATACAGGTAGGCCAGCCGCGAGGGATCGTTGGGGAACAGCAGGACGCCGCGCGCCGTTGCACCTTCGGCGCCCGGCACGTCGCCGACCTGCACGTTCGCCTTGCCGTAGCGTTGCTGCAGGGCGGCCAGCGCAGTGTCGGGCGCGAATGCCCCGGGCAGCACGAACGGATCGCGCAGCAAGGCAGGGTCGGGATCCGCGTCATTCACCACGCCAGCGAGCGATGCCGATGTCCGGGCCGCGTTCTCGTCCACTGCGGACATAGCTGTCGCGTGCGCGGCGGCGGGTGCCGCCGCCGCAGCCGGTGTTCCGGGCTCCGGACGTTGGCAGCCGACCAGCGCCAAGGCGGCCAGCACAGCAGCCAGAAATACTTCGCGCTTCATGCCAGGTCCCGCGTCAATCCAGGTCGCGCACGTCGGCCGAGGCGATCCGCCAGGCGCGTTGCTCCGCGGTCGCGCCGTCGACCACGGCGCGCCGCAGCGTATAGCTGCCGGTGTATCTGCGCACGCTGCCGTCGCGCCGGGTCGCGCTGATCGTCACCGGCACCTCGACATAACGCGAGCCGGCGGCGGCATCGAGGCGGCTTGGTGCACCCATCTGCACCGACACATTGGTGGTGTCGGCAAAACCATCGGCGAACTGCTGCGGCGCCTTCCCGCTGCTGCGGCCGCCGTCCGACCACAGCGCATAGGCATGGGCGTAATCGTGCGTGTCGATCGCAGCGTAGTAGTCGCGCAGCACCGTGACCGCGTCCTGTGCCGTCGGTTCGCCCGGCGGCAGCGGCAGATCGTCGGGAACGCCATCGGTGTTGCCCGGCGAAGGCGGTTCGACATCGCCCGGCAGCATGCCGTCGTCAACCGGCGGCGCAACAAATTCGCCATCGCTGGCGACGGACGTATCCGGCCCAAGCGCGGGCGGGCCGACTTGTCCCGGGCCCGGTTTGTCGGGCATGCCGGTGACCGAACCGCCGGCGGCTTCCGGTTTCGGCAGGCTGGTGGCGCTGTCCTGGCCACTATCGTTGCCGGTTCCGGCAACGTGATCGCCGCCGCATGCGGTCAGTGCCAGCAACGCGCACAGCAGCGCCGCACACAACGGCATGATCTTTCCGCTCATTTGCATGTCATTGATCCAGGTGCACGACGACCAGGCCGTTGTCGATCGTGGTCGAACCGATCCGGCGCGAGCCGAGCCGCTGCACCAAGCTGTCGTCGAACTGGTAGACCGGCTCGTC
>DASZZT010000142.1:0-5598 GCA_035543275.1 Luteimonas sp.
ACGATGTGGCGATGATCCTTGCTCGGCCGGTACAGGATCGCGGTGTGACCGATGCGCTGCACCAGCGCCGCGCCGCTGCGCCGGGCCAGTTCGCCGATCATGCCGTCGCGGGCTTCGCGTTCCTCGGCGTCGATCTTGATCTTGATCAGCTCGTGATGCTCCAGGGCATTGTCGATCTCGGCGACCAGGGCTTCGCTGATGCCTTTGCCGCCGACCTGCAGGATCGCCTTGAGGTCATGCGCCTGGCCGCGCAGGAAGCGGGTCTGGGCCGAGGACAGGGTGACGGACATGCAGGCACGCGATCAGGGTCGGACGGAGGCGCAGGGTATCATGGCGCCCCGCATCGCCTCCCCGCGTTTGTCCACAGCCGCATGGCCACCCGCAGCAAGTCCAGCCAGCGCTGGTTGAAGGAACATTTCTCCGATCCCTACGTGAAAAAGGCGCAGGCGGAAGGTCTGCGTTCGCGCGCGGCCTACAAGCTGGAAGAGCTGGTCGAGCGCGACCGCCTGCTCAAGCCGGGAATGGTGGTGGTCGATCTTGGCGCGGCGCCCGGCGGATGGTCGCAATGGGTGCGCCAGGCGCTGGCCGACAGTGGACGAGTGATCGCGCTCGACATCCTGGAGATGCCCGGCCTGGCCGGAGTCGAGTTCCTTCATGGTGATTTCAGGGAGGATGCGGTTCTATCGCAACTGGAAGCGTCGCTGGATGGCAAGCCTGTGGACCTTGTGCTGTCGGACATGGCCCCCAATAAGAGCGGTATGGATGCGGTCGACCAGCCGCGGATGATGCATCTGGCGGAACTGGCGATGGATTTCGCCGACCACCACCTGCGGGCCGAGGGCACGTTCCTGATCAAGCTGTTCCAGGGCGTGGGGTTCGATGATTATGTGCGGGAGCTGCGCCGTCGCTATGCGAAGGTGTCGATCCGCAAGCCGGCCGCGTCGCGCAAGCGCTCGCCGGAAGTCTTTGCCCTGGCGCAGGGCAAGTTTGCGCAGCTGAAGCAACAATCTTTGACGTAACAATCTCTGACGTAACAATCTGTGTAGTAGCAACCTGGGTAACTCATGAACGATCTGGCCAAGAATCTGATGCTGTGGGTAGTCGTCGCCGTCGTGCTGATGGTGGTGTTCCAGAGCTTCAGCCCGAAGATGGGCGGCGGCGGCCCCGAAGCGCTCGCCTACGACCAGTTCGTGCAGCAGGTACGCGATGACCGCGTCGCCAAGGTGGCGATTGCCGACGACCGCATCACCATCCATGGCGAGCGCAAGGACGGCGGCAAGTTCACCACCTATAGCCCCGGCGACAAGGACATGGTCAACGACCTGATCAACCACAAGGTCGCGATCGAGCAGTCGGCGCCGGCCAGCGGTCCGTCGTTCTGGATGCTGGTGATCAACTTCCTGCCGTGGCTGTTGTTCATCGGCATCTGGATCTATTTCATGCGCCAGATGCAGCAGGGCGGCGGCAAGGGCGCGATGAGCTTCGGCCGCTCACGCGCCAAGCTGCTCAACGAGGACCAGACCAAGGTCAACTTCGCCGACGTCGCCGGCTGCGACGAGGCCAAGGAGGAAGTGGCCGAACTGGTCGAGTTCCTGCGTGATCCGGGCCGCTTCCAGAAACTCGGTGGCAAGATCCCGCGCGGCGTGCTGATGATCGGGCCGCCCGGCACCGGCAAGACGCTGCTCGCCAGGGCGATCGCCGGCGAGGCCAAGGTGCCGTTCTTCTCGATTTCCGGTTCGGACTTCGTCGAGATGTTCGTCGGCGTCGGCGCCTCGCGCGTGCGCGACATGTTCGAGCAGGCCAAGAAGCAGGCGCCGTGCATCATCTTCATCGACGAGATCGATGCGGTCGGCCGCCATCGTGGCGCCGGCCTGGGCGGCGGCCACGACGAGCGCGAGCAGACGCTGAACCAGTTGCTGGTCGAGATGGACGGCTTCGAGGGCGGCGAGGGCGTGATCGTCGTGGCAGCGACCAACCGCCCCGACGTGCTCGATCCTGCTTTGTTGCGGCCAGGCCGCTTCGATCGCCAGGTCGTGGTCGGTCTGCCCGACGTGCGCGGTCGCGATCAGATCCTCAAGGTGCACATGCGCAAGGTGCCGCTGGCTGACGATGTCCAGCCGATGGTGATCGCGCGCGGTACGCCGGGCTTCAGCGGCGCCGATCTGGCCAACCTCGTCAACGAGGCCGCGTTGTTCGCCGCCCGCGAGAACGGCAAGGAAGTGCGCATGGAGCACTTCGACAAGGCCCGCGACAAGATCATGATGGGCACCGAGAATCGTTCGATGGCGATGAGCGAGCAGGAAAAGACGCTCACCGCCTACCACGAAGCCGGCCACGCCATCGTCGGCCGCCTCGTGCCGGAGCACGACCCGGTCTACAAGGTCACCATCATTCCGCGCGGCCGCGCGCTGGGCGTGACCATGTACCTGCCCGAAGGCGACAAGTACAGCTACAACCGCACCGCGATCGAGTCGCAGCTGTGCTCGCTGTATGGCGGCCGCGTCGCCGAGGAGCTGATCTTCGGTGCCGACAAGGTCACTACGGGTGCCAGCAATGACATCGAGCGCGCCACCAAGATGGCGCGCAACATGGCGACCAAGTGGGGCCTGTCCGATGAACTCGGCCCGATCGCGTATGGCGAGGAGGAGGACGAGGTGTTCCTCGGCCGCTCGATCACCCAGCACAAGAACGTCTCGGACGACACCGCACGCCGGATCGACGAGGTCGTGCGTTCGATCCTGGACAAGGCCTACGGCCGCACCAAGGCGATCCTGACAGCGAACCTCGACAAGCTGCACACGATGGCGAAACTGCTGCTCGAATACGAGACCATCGATGCGCCGCAGGTGGACGCCATCATGGAAGGCCGCGATCCGCCGCCGCCGATGGGCTGGAGCAAGGGTGGCCCGGCGCGCGACGAGCCCAAGCCGATCATCATCGGCGGGCCGGCGGCGCAAACCTGATCCGTGCCGGCGGCCGGAGCAGGTCGCCGAATGCGTTGCCATCCAGAGAGCCCTCGCCAGATCGGCGGGGGCTTTCTGCTTGCAGGGCAGGATCGTCGCTGCGCACCGCGAGTAGCATGTGCACAAAGCCCTGCGGCGTTTCCACGTCGGGTCCGCCACAGCCGAAGTCGCAGGAGGATGTCGGTACATGAGTGACTGGTACGCCCCGTTCAAGCTGGCATTCGTCGAACTCCGGCGTCGGCGGATGTTCCGCGTGATCGCGGTCTACCTGGTGGTTGGCTGGCTCCTGATCCAGATTTCGGACGCGACGTTCGAACCGCTTGGACTGCCGTCGTGGGCGCTGAAGCTGGTCATCGTGCTGGTGGGGCTGGGCTTCGTCATCGCCTGCGCACTGGCCTGGACCTATGACGTCAGCGGACGCGGTATCGAGCGCACCCCGCCTGCGGCGGCCGCCGCGCCGGAAGCGTCGGTCGCGATCCTGCCGTTCGCCGACCTGAGCGAGGCCAAGGATCAGGATTATTTCTGCGACGGGCTCGCCGAGGAGATTCTCAATGCGCTCACCCGCGTGCGTGGCCTGCGGGTGGCATCTCGGACCTCCTCATTTCGCTTCCGCGACGGCGCCACCGACGCACGCGACATCGGGCGACAGCTCAACGTCGCGGCGATCATGGAAGGCAGCGTGCGCAAGGCTGGCGAACAGGTGCGTGTCACCGCGCAGCTGATCGACGCCGGCAACGGCTATCACCTGTGGTCAGAGAACTTCGATCGTCGGCTCGAGGACGTGTTCGCGATCCAGGAAGAGATCGCGCGCAACGTCGTCGATGCTTTGCGGGTGTCGCTGAAGACCCCGGATGCGCTGGACCTGCAGCGCTATGCACCGCATGACATGCGCGCCTACGACTTCTACCTGCGCGGCCGCCAGCTGGAAGGCGCCAAGGACCGGATCAAGTGGGAATATTCGGCGCAGATGTACCGTCGCGCGATCGCGATCGATCCCGATTATGCGCAGGCGCATGCCGGTCTGGCCGACGTGCTGGCCGAACTGTTGCTGTGGCGGTTCTCACGGCCCGAGGATGTGCTGGACGAAGCACTTGCGGCCAGTCGGCGTGCGCTGGAACTCGCGCCGGAACTCGCCGAGGCGCATGTCGCGCATGCGCACACGCTGGATTTCTCCGGGGAGCACGATGCTGCGGCCGCCGAGTTCGAGCGTGCGCTGGAACTCAATCCGGACCTGTACGAGGCCAGCTACTACTTTGCCCGACACTGTTTTGCCCGTGGCCAGTTTGCCCGGGCCGTTGAACTGTTCGAGGCGGCGCACCGCGCTCGGCCCGACGAGTTCCAGGCATTGATGATCGGGGTGGGTGCCGCGGAGAATCTCGGAGACGAGGCACGCGTCCAGGACATCGCCCGCAGGGCGCTCGCGGCCAGCCTGCACCAGATCGAGGTTGATCCAGAGAACGCCCGCGCGCAATACGCCGCTGCCACGCTGCTGCATCACTTGGGCGACGTCGAGGGTGGGCGCCGCCATGCCGAAATGGCCCTGCACCTGCGCCCGAACGACTACGACACCCTCTACAACTGCGCCTGCTACTACGCGCGCGCCGGCGAACCTACGCGCGCCCTCGACTTGCTGGAGCGCGCCATCGCCACCGGCCAGGGGTTCCGCGACTGGATCGAGAACGACGCCGACTTGAACAGCCTGCGCGGACTGACGCGTTTCCAGGAGATTATGGCGCGCATCGAATAGCCGCGCGCATGCGGCCGCCCGCTATCATCGCGCGACGTCGCGAGCACCGGCCACCCGGGATTGCCCGTGCCGGATGAGAGTCCCGGTGCCAACGGAGCCCATGATGTTCGATACCACCTCGCAACTCGATTGCGCCGGTCGCATCCTCAGGCTCGATCGCCCGCGCGTCATTGGCATCGTCAACGTCACTCCGGATTCGTTTTCCGATGGCGGTTCGCACGACACGCTCGAAGCGGCCGTGGCCCACGGTCTGAAGCTGGCGGAGGAGGGCGCTGACGCGCTTGACATCGGCGGCGAATCGACGCGACCGGGCGCGGGCGAGGTTTCGGTCGAGGATGAACTGCGCCGCGTGATTCCGGTGATCAAGCGGTTGGCGAAAGAGACGTCGCTGCCGATAAGCATCGACACTTCCAAGCCGGAGGTGATGCGCGCGGCCATCCTGGCCGGCGCCGGCATGATCAATGACGTGTACGCGCTGCGCCGCGACGGCGCGCTCGATGCTGCGTCGGAACTCGGCGTGCCGGTGGTGCTGATGCACATGCTGGGCGAACCGCGCTCGATGCAGGAGGAACCGTATTACGACGACGTGGTCGCCGAAGTACGTCGATTCCTCGCCGAACGCATCTTCGCCGCGGAGATGGCCGGGATCGCGAAGAAGAATATCGTGGTCGATCCGGGTTTCGGCTTCGGCAAGAACGTCGGACACAACCTCGCGTTGCTGGCGCAACTTGAACGATTCACCGAACTCGGCGTGCCGGTGTTGGCGGGCTTGTCGCGCAAGAAGACCATCGGCACGTTGACCGGTCGCGACGAGCCGCACGACCGCATCCACGGGTCGGTCGCCGCCGCATTGATCGCCGCGCAACGCGGCGCGATGCTGCTGCGCGT
>DASZZT010000143.1:0-21355 GCA_035543275.1 Luteimonas sp.
GATCCGTTCCAGCAGCGGCTTGCCACGCTCGCTGTACAGCGGTCGCCGCGGCATGCGCTCGCCGAGCATGACCTCGACAATGCGGCCCTCGACCAGCGACAGCACCCGCACCGAGCCGAAGTACAGGATCACGAACGGCACGCCGATGATCAGCACCGCCAGGCCCGCCGACAGTGACACGCCGGTCACCACCCAGGTGAAGTAGAAAATGCCGGTCGCCAGCGCCAGCACCATGTAGAACAGTGCCGCGTAGGTGCGCGGATCGGCGGCGACGCCGAAGAAACGGCCGAGCGGCGACTTGCGCTTCTGGATCGGCGGCGCGCGCAGCGCCGTCTGCACCGTGACCTCGGTATCGCGGTAGATGTCGGCGACTTCCTCTGGCGCACCATAGCTGCCGGCCACCGACGCGATCACTTCTGCCTCGGATTTCGCGGGCCCACCTTGCGCAGATTGCTCGGACAGTTCCGAACGCAGGTATTCCTCGGCGTCGTACAACGCGTCCTGCACCAGCGCCGGATCGGCGCCGGCCAGCGCAGTGCGCAGCTGGTCGAGATAGTCGGGAATGCTGGTCGGCATGGTGTGCAGCATGCTGTTCGGCATGTTGTTCATTTTGAAAGCCCCTGGAGGACGGAATCGACGGAATCGCGGGTCGCGCGCCAGGCGGCGGCCCACGCGTGCAGGACTTCGCGGCCTGCGGCGGTGATGCGGTAATAGCGGCGCGGCGGCCCAGCCACCGACGGCTCGACGTGGCTGTCGAGCAGGCCGGCGCCGCTGAGGTTGCGCAGCACCGGATACAGCGCGCTCTGCTTGCCGGCAAGTACGCCCTCGCCGACCTGCTCCAGCCGCTTGGCAATCTGGTAGCCGTACATCGGCTCGCCGGCGGCGCCAAGCACGGCGAGCAGCGCCAGCGATACGGTGCCCGCGCTGAGCTCCTTGTGGAACTTGCGCAGCTGCTGCTCGGCCAGCTCTGACGAAGATGGCCGCGTCGGTGGTGGCGGAGATTCGCGCATGGCGGACTTCCTGCTAGGTTGCAGACAACACTACTATTTAATTCTCTATAGTGAATGTGCCGATAGTCACGCCGGTCACTCGTCGGATCAATTCAGCGAATCATCGCGGCCGGTTTACGGCGGCGGCGCTACGGTCGCGGCAGGTCGCATCCCTACGCGGCCGCAGGAGACATGACATGCCACGCGGCGACAAATCCAGCTACACCGACAAGCAGAAGCGTCAGGCCGAGCACATCGAAACCAGCGAAAAGAAGGAAGGCCGCTCCACGGAAGATGCCGAGCGCATCGCCTGGGCCACGGTCAACAAGCAGGACGGCGGCGGCAAGAAGTCCGGCTCAGGTCGCAAGTCCGATAGCAAACACTGACGGGGCGATCGCCGATGGTGGCAATGGCAGCGATGGCAGCGTTGCGCCAGAATCGGGCATTGCCGCCGAAGGAGTTGCACCATGTTGAATCCCCGCCCGCTGTCGTCCGCCCTGCTGCTCGCCTTGTTGACGGCGGCTGCGCCCTTCGCCCTCCACGCGCAACTGCCAGCGGCGGAAACGGCACCGAAGCCAACATCGATGCAGGAACTGCTTGACGCATCAACGCCGTCCGACTGGCGCACGCTGGATCCGGCCAACACGCTGTATCTCGATGTGCCCGCGGGCCGCGTGGTAATCGAACTCGCGCCTGGGTTCGCGCCCGCACACGTCGCCAACATCAAGACGCTCGCGCGCGGGAGCTACTGGAACGGGCTCAGCATCAACCGCTCGCAGGACAACTTCGTGGTGCAGTGGGGTGATCCGGCCGAAGAGGACAAGGACCGCAAGTCGCTCGGCGCGGCGCAAGCGCATCTGCCCGCCGAGTTCACCCGCAAGTCCAAGGGCGTGGCGTTCGAGCGCCTTCGCGACAGCGACGGCTGGGCGCCGCAAGTCGGTTTCAGCGATGGGTTCCCGGCTGCGCGCAATCCGAAATCCGGCGAAACCTGGCTGACGCATTGCTATGGCACGCTCGGTGCCGGCCGCGATACCGCTGCCGACTCCAGCAACGGCACCGAACTCTATGTGGTCGACGGCCAGTCGCCGCGCCAGCTCGACCGCAACATCACCGTGGTCGGCCGCGTCGTGCAGGGCATGGAATTGCTGTCGGTGATACCACGCGGACCGGCGCCGATGGGCGTCTACGAAAAGCCTGAACTGCGCACGCCAATCAAGTCGGTCATGCTCGCCAGCGATGTACCGGACGCGCAGCGCACGCCGCTGCAGCTGCTGCGCACGGATACGCCGTTGTTTACGCAGGTGGTGGAGTCACGCCGCAACCGCCGCGACGACTGGTACAAGGTGCCGGCCGGCCATATCGACCTGTGCAACGTGCCGCTGCCGGTGCGCGTGCCGCCGAAACCCTGAGCGATTGTCCCCGCCCAAACAAGACGCCCGCTTGGAAGCGGGCGTCTTGCTGTCTCACCGGTGGAGTTGTCTAAAAGTCCTGCGAGAACCTGACTCCTAATGTTCGCGGCTGGGCGACGACCGTGTATGGCTGTTCGCCGCAGACCGCAGCGGCACATTGCGAGAAGCGGGCGAGTTGGGCGCGGGTGTCGAACGCGTTCTTGAGGAAGAATTCCACCGACCAATTGCTGCGGTGGAAGCCCGCCGAGAGATCAGCCATCGTGTAGGGCTTCAGGTCGCCCAGCAAGCCGCCCTCGTAGGTGCGCAGGTCGGTGCGACGATCGCCCTCCGTAAACACGGTCGCCTGCCAGAAGGCTTCGCCGCTCCACAGGTCGAAGGTGTAGCGCGCATTGACGTTGCCCTTGTACCTCGCCGTCAGCGGCAAGCGGGTGCCTGCGGGTGCGCCGCTAGGTAGCGGCGCTGAATCTGGGTCATCCGGAGGATTGAGGATGTACCAGTTGGCGCAATTGGTTTCCGGGTCACCGTTTTGGTCGGAGAAACCGCAGTAGTTCTGGGTGAGCTTGCTGTCGTAGAGCGCCAGGCCTCCCGACAGGCGCAGGTTGTAGGTGGCCGCCCAGTTCAACTCCGCCTCCAGGCCACGGATGCGCGCCTGGCCGGCGTTGCGGATTTCAGTCAGTCCATTGGTGCCCAGGAAGGAGAACTGGAAGTCCTTCCAGTTCTCCTGGAAGACCGCACCGTTGAACGTCAGGCGATGATCCATCCATGCGGTCTTCCAGCCCAGCTCATAGTTGGTCAGGAAGTCGGACGTGTAAAGCGGCCCGCGGCGGTTGATGCCGCCCGGGCGGTAGCCTTCGGACCATGTGGCGTAGACCATCTTGTCGTCATCGACGTGATAGGTCAGGTTGAAACGCCCCAGCGACCCGCTTTCGCTCGTCTCCTTGTCGAAACGAAGGCAGGGCGCGCCCTCGTAGTCCTCCTGCGAGATGCATGAAGCCTCGCCGTTTTGGCTCCAACCCCAGTCGCCATATCCGAAGAAGCCCCTGAGGTTGTTCTTCGCACGGAAGTACCGCCCGCCAGCGCTCGCGGTGAGTTTGTCGGTGATGTCGAAGGACAACTCGCCGAACACCGCCTCGTCCCTGTCGATGCGGTCCTGCTCGGTGAGCCAGATGGTGTCCGGCCAGCCCGTGACCCAGGAGGACTGGGCCAGGCCATCGATCAGGTAATCCTGCTCGATGTCGTGCCCCTGCTGCTGCCAGAACAGGCCTGCCACCAGGCGCAGCCGGTTCTCCGCAGGCGAGGTGAGCCGCAACTCGTGGCTGGTCTTGGTGTATCCGTCCTTGGCCCTGATGTGCTGGGTCGGATCGATCAGGTTGCCGCTGTCGTTGCTGAAGTAATAGTCGTACCAGAACGAGTAGTCGGTGTAGTCGGCTTGCGAGTCGACATCGCGCTTGAGGTGCGAATACGCGTAGGTCAGGTCGAAGTTGCCGATCTTGCCCTGCACCGTCAACGCCGCCTGCGTCCAGCGGTCGTCCGAGGTCTCCGGCTTGAAGTGGGTGACCGCGAGGTCGCCGACGCTGGGGTCGTAACCGGTGCTGCCATTGGCCTTCTGGTGCTGGCCCATGATGGTCGGCGTGATCGACCAGTTGTCGTTGAGGTCGATCTTCAGCGCCGCGCGCGCGCCGACGGTGTCGGCCCAGTTGTAGTTATCCTTGGCACGGTCGGCGTTGTCGATGGTGAGAGGGCCGGAACTCGCGTAGGTGCGTGTTCCAAAGACGTTATCGACGTAACCGGCATCGTGCTTCTGCCAGCCAACCATGCGGATCGCGGCGGCGGGGCTCAGCGGCGCATTGACGAAGCCTTCGACGACGTGGCCAATGCCACCGCCGTCGATCGCATTGACCTCCACCGCGTAACCGGCGGCGTACCCGCTCGGATCAGGCTTCTTGGTGATGATGCGCACCGTGCCCGACTGCGAGCTGGCGCCGTAAAGCGTGCCTTGCGGTCCAGCCAGTGCCTCGACGCGTTCGATGTCGTACATGTGGATGTCGAGCGCGCCCTGGACGGTGGTGATCGGCTGCTCGTCGAGGTACATGCCAACGCTGGGTTGCGAGCCGGAGTGATTGCCATCGCCACCGCTGGACACGCCGCGCATGTAGACCTGGACGAAGCCGGGCCCCGAGAACACGCCGCCGCCGGCCGTGCCGTAGGACAGGCTGGGAATCAGCTTGGCGTAGTCGTCAAAATCGGCAACGTTCTGTTGCTTGAGCTTCTCCTCGCCCAACACCTGGATGCTGATCGGCACCTTCTGCAGGTTTTCTGTTCGCTTCTGGGCGGTGACGGTCACCGTGCCCAGGGTCAGTGGCTCGTCCTTGGCGGCTTGGCCGGTCGTCACGACCTGACTTTCGGTCGTCGCCGGTTGCGGGTCCAGGCCCGCGGACTGGGCCCATGCCATCGAACCGAATGCGAGGTAGATCGCCGCCGCCAGCGGCAGCCGCGTCAGCGTGGTCGGCGTTGCGCGCCTGCGATGTTGCTTTCGTGTCCCTTGCATGTCTCCCCTCCCCTCGTCGTGGAATCGATCAGGTGTTGCTGGTCTGGAGCTTGCCGGTCTGGAGCTTGCCGGTCTGGTGCCGCAGTGGTTGCTGCCAGGATTCGAGCACCGGCCCAAGCGCGGATTTCAGCGGCCCAAGCCACGGTTCGTAATGACGCCAGTGGTCGACGCCCTCGCGATAGATCGGCTTGCGCACCTGCTCCGAACTCGCGGTGCGTACAGCACGCGGGTTCTCGAAGAAGCGCAGGCACTGCTCCTCGAACGGCAGCCCGCAGTACGCGAGCAGGCTGCGCACCTGCGCTTCGGTGTCTGCGACCATGTCTTCGTAGATCACGCGGTGGATGCGGCCGGGCAGGACATCGTCGAAATGCGCCATCAGCCCGACGTAGTCGCGATAGTAGCGGCCAAGGTCGTCGAGGCTGTAGCTGAAGTTCTGGCCGCGGGCGAAGTGCTGCTTGAAAGCGGACAGGCAGCACGCCAATGGATGCCGGCGCGCGTCGATGATCTTCGCCTTGGGCAGCGCCAGCTGGATCAGGCCGATGTGGGCGAAGTTGTTCGGCATCTTGTCGATGAACAACGGCGCGTCCGACTTGCGGTGGATGCGGGTGCGCTCCAGGTATTGCTCGCCCAGCGCGCGCAACTCCTGCGCACCGAGCGTTGCCAGAACCTCGTGGTACGGCGTCGACCGCGGCGCTTCGGTGCGGCCCCGCAATGCGCGGGTGATGGAGATGATCTCCGGCAACTCCATGGTGCCTTCGACCATGGAATGGCTCGACAGGATCTGCTCGATCAGCGTCGAACCTGCGCGCGGCAGGCCGACGATGAAGATCGGATCGGGCGCATCGCTACCGAAGCCGGCCCGCTGGGCGAAGAACTCCCGGGTGTAGGTCTGCTTCGCGCGGTTGGCGCGCACCGTGGTCTCGTCGGCGCTGTAGTGCACCATCGACCGGCGCAGCGTGTTGCCCTGCAGGTAGTGATCGAACGATTCGGCGTATTCACCCTCATCTTCCAGCGCCTTGCCGAGGGCAAATTCAAAATGGTGCCGATGCTCGGCATCGAGCTCGGTCCGCGCCAGCTGGCCGCGCATTTCTGCCACGTCGGCGGCATCGAACCGGAAGGTCTTGAGGTTGGCCAGGCTCCAGTACGCCTCGCCAAAACCGGGATCGAGCGCGATGCTGCGACGGTAGGCAGCAATGGCGCGATCCTGCGAACCCGCAGTCTTCAACGCGTGGCCATAGCTCATCCATATCTTGGGGTGGCGCGGATATTCGGCGAGGATTCCGTCGTACAGTCCGATCGCGGGCGCGTAGTCGCCGAGCCGGCACAGGATCACCGCCTTGAGGTTGCGATAGCCGGGATTCCCCGGCTCGATCGCCAACAAGGTTTCGACCTCGGCCAATGCCTCCTCAGGGCGGTTGCAGCGGTTCAGCACCAGGGCATGGTTCTGCCGGGCGGCGTGGAAGCCTGGTGCGAGCTCGAGACAGCGCGCCAGCAGATGCTCGGCATCGTCGTCGCGACCGAGCCTGGCCGCGACCTCGGCCAGCATGCGGATGGCGGCGACATCGGTCGGGGCCTGTTTCAGATGCTCGCGCAGCAGCGCTTCGGCTTCCGGGATGTGGTTCTCGCACAGCGCGTTGGCGGCAGCCAGCAACGCCGGATCGCGGGTCGAGAACTTGATGTGGCAAGCATAGGCCGCATCGGCGCCCTCCGCATCGCCCATGGCCGTCAGGTGATCGCCGAGCGCGAGCCACGCTTGCGGGAGGTCGGGCTTGAGCGCCAGCGCGCAGCGCAGGGCCGCCACCGCTTCTTCGCCGCGTCCGGCGCGGCCCAGGGCGATGCCCAGTTCAAGCTGCGCCCGCGCCCAGTTCGGTTGCGCATGCGTGAGCCGGCCAAGGATCTCCACGGCCTGCGCCGCGTCACCGCGCGCGCAGTGCGACACACCGAGCAACAACCAGGCCATCGGCTGGTCCGCGACTACCCGCAGGATTTCGCTGGCCTGTTCAGCGGCCAGCGCCGGATCGGTCGTCAGCAGCCTGGAAGCATGCGCGAGCGCGATCTCGAGCGAGGCAGTTGGCTCGGACACGCTCATGTCCCGGCAGATTCCCTTGGGTTGGACGATGCCGGCTGCGCCCCCAGCGCAGGTCCGGTTGACCCGCAATCTACCCTGATTCGGGCCGTCCAGTGAGGTTCGATGGACGGCTTGCCATCACGTCGCTGCCATCACGAGGTTGCCGTCACGAAGATTTAGCCCGCGCCTGCCTAGGCTCTTCGTACACCACCAAGAGAGAGTCCCGATGCCGACCCTGCGATTGCGCCTGACCGGGAGCGAAGATGACGCCCGCGTGATGATCAACCTGCTGCAGAGCCTGGAGGGCATCGAGCATGTCGAGGAAGTCGCCGACCTGATGCCGCATATGGACGATGCCGACTCCAGTTCCGCCGGCCTGAGCGACGTCAGCGGCCCCGACGCGCACGAGATCGAGATCGACGCGCCCAACGAGTCCACCGCGCGCAAGGTGCGCGAAGTGGCCGAGGCGCTGGCATTCGACCTCGACGCGCTGGTGGAATTCGAGGGGGACGACGAGTAACGCCCGGGTCGATGCACGCGAGCGGGCATCACCCTATGCTTGGCGTTCCCGCGTCCTCCCGAGAATCCGCATGCGTCGCACCCTGTTTGCCGTCGCCCTCCTGTCCGCTGCCCTAACCGCCTGCCAGCGCAACGCGCCACCAACGCAGCCGGCGGTGGCCGAATCGGCAACCACCGCACCCGATGCTGCGGCCGACGCGAAATTCGCCGATTTCTCCAAACGCTGGCTCGACGGCTGGATGCAACTCAATCCGGTCGCGGCGACGCAGATCGGTGATCACCGCTTCGACAGCGAACTCGACGACACCAGCGCCGCGGGCCGGCAGAAGCTGGTCGATTTCAGCAAGAAGTTGCTGGCCGAACTGGACGCCATGGACACCGCGCGATTGTCGCGCGAGAACCAGGTCGATGCGCTGATCCTGCGCAACCAGTTGCGCTCAGACATCTGGGGCATGGAGACATTGCAGAACTGGGCCTGGGATCCGCAGATCTACAGCAGCCTGGCTGGTGGTGCGATCTACAACCTCATGGCGCGTGAATTCGCACCGATGCCGCAACGGCTGAAATCGGCGACCGTGCGCATGGAGAAAATCCCGGCGCTGTTCGCGCAGATGCGCGAGAACCTCGATCCGGCGCGCGTGCCGAAGATTCACGCCGAGACCGTCGCCAAACAGAACGCCGGCGTGCTCGACCTCATCGACCAGTTCATCGCGCCCAACGCCGCGCAACTGGCCGGTGCGGATCGCACGCGCCTGGATGCCGCCGTTGCCGGCCTGCGCAAGGCTGTCGCCGAACAGCAGACGTGGCTCGACAAGTCCTTGGTCCCGAACGCCAAGGGCGACTTCCGCCTCGGCCAGCAGCTGTACGACGAGAAACTGCAGTTCTCGCTGAACTCCGCCCTGTCACGGGCCGAAATCAAGCAACGCGCCGAGGCCGAGCTCAAGCGCGTGCGCGGCGAGATGTACGGCATCGCCCGCAGCGTATTGAAGGACAAGCCGAATGCGCCGCAGCTGCCGGACAGCCCGGGCGACGAACAACAGCAGAAGGCGATCGAGGCCGCGCTGGAGCTGGCCTATGCCGAACGCCCGGCGCGCGCCGAGGTGGTCGATGCCGCCAGGCAGGCATTGGCGAAGGCGACCGCATTCGTGCGCGAGAAGGACCTGGTCACGGTCCCAAACGATCCGGTCAAGGTGATCCTGATGCCGGAGTTCCAGCGCGGCGTCGCCGTCGCCTACTGCGATTCGCCCGGTCCGCTCGACAAGGGCCTGGACACCTATTTCGCGATCTCGCCGATCCCGGATGACTGGTCAAAGGAGCAAGCCGACTCGTTCCTGCGCGAATACAACTCGCGCATGATCCAGCTGCTGACCATCCACGAGGCGATGCCGGGGCATTACCTGGAAGGCGCGCACTCGGCGCAGTTCCCATCGACCCTGCGCGCGGTATTGAGGTCCGGCCTGTTCGCCGAAGGCTGGGCCGTGTACACCGAGGACATGATGGCCGACGCCGGCTACATGGACAGCGATCCATTGTTCCGCCTGGTGCAGCTGAAGTTCTACCTGCGCACCATCGCCAACGCCATCCTCGACCAGGGCGTGCACGTTGACAACTGGAGCCGCGAGCAGGCGATGGCGCTGATGACCAGGCAGGCGTTCCAGCAGGAGCGCGAGGCCGCGGGCAAGTGGGTGCGCGCGCAGTTGTCCTCGGCGCAGCTGCCGACCTACTTTGTCGGCGTGCAGGAGCAGTTCGACCTGCGCAAGGCGGTGGAGGCGAAGCAAGGTGCCAACTTCAAGCTCAAGGCCTACCACGACCAGGTGCTGTCGTACGGCGCGCCGCCGGTGCGCTTCGTGCGCGAATTGATGCTGGACCAGCCAATCCGCTGATCTGCGACGCCAGTCTCTTTTCCGTCCGCCAACGCGAGCGATAAGACCCAACAGGGGAAAATGCGGTGACCGCTCGGCTGAATCGTTCAGCCGGGCGATGTTGTGCCATCTGCAGTTCGCCCCTTCGATAGGTCATTCTTGTAAGGTAATGTCAGCTCTGGGGGGAGCCGCTTGATTTCAACGTATCGCCATCCGCGTCGGCCCAGGCCATGAGCGCCGACCGCCCCTCCCCCGAACATGCCCCTGCCGATGCAGCAGCGCACGTCCCGCTCGATGCGCATGCGCTCGCATTGCTGCGCAGCGACAGCGTCGAGACGCTGATCGACATCGTGCTGGCCGCGCAACGGCGGCAGACCGGGATCGCGCACGGCATCGCCTGGTCGCCCGACTGGCCGCACGCGATCGGCATCCATCCCGCCGGATGCGACGAGCATCGCGGCCGTGCCGAAGCGGCGGTCGCCGCGGCGCGCGCGGGCGAGCCGCTGGATCCGTGCGTGCGGGTCCTGTGCGATGACGGGGCCGGCGCGGTCGCGGTGTTGTTCGCGTTGCAGGACGCGGGCGCCGCAGCATTGCAATGTCCCGAGGACGATCCCTACCTCGATGCCGCAGGCAAACGCCTGGCAGCGTTGCTGACGCTGCATGGACTGCGTGACTCGGTCGCGCGGCTGGAGCAGGCCGAGAAGTTGCAGCGCGCGCTGTTCGCGATCGCCGACATGGCCGGCTCCGACCAGGACATGCCCACCATGCTGCGCGGGCTGCACCAGATCGTCGCCAACCTGATGTACGCTGAGAATTTCTTCATCGCGCTGCACGATGCCGAACGCGACAGTCTTCGGTTCCTGTATTGGGCCGATGTCGAAGATCCGGCGCCGCCCGGCGACGATATCCCGATGAGTGCGAGCGAGCACTCGCTGACCTGGTATCTGCTGCGCGACGGCAAGCCGCTGATGGGCAGCACCGAACAGCTGCGCGCCCAAGTCTCCGGACCACTCACCCTCATCGGATCGGACAGCTACGACTGGCTCGGCGTGCCGATGCTGCGCGAAGGCAAGGCGCTGGGCGCGGTCGTGGTGCAGAGTTATCTGCCGGGGGTGGGCTTCAGCGCTGCCGACCGGGCGCTGCTCATGTTCGTCGCAGAACACATCCTGACCGCACTGGAACGCAAGTACGCCAAAGAGTCGCTGGAACTGCGGGTCGAGCAACGCACCCACGAACTGGCGGAAGTCAACACCGACCTGCGCGAGCAGATCATCGAACGCGAGCGCGGCGAACACCTGCAGGCCGCGCTTTACCGGATCGCGGCGCTGGCCAATGTCGACGAGAGCAGCGAACGCTTCTACCGGCACATCCATGCCGCCGTCGGCGAACTGATCAATGCCGAGAATTTCTACATCGCATTGCTGTCGAGGGACGGCGCGCAACTGGAATTTCCGTACTTCATCGATGCGAACGCATCCAGCAAGCCACCGCGGCGGCTCGGCCGCGGCCTCAGCGAATACGTGATCCGCCAGGGCCGCGCCTATCTGGTGGGACACACGGAGTTCGCGCAACTGCGGGCCGCGGGTGAAGTGGATGCAAGCGCGCAGAGCTACCCGGCGTCGGTCTGCTGGCTCGGCGTGCCGCTGCTGGACAGCGAACGCGTCATCGGCGTGGTCGCGGTGCAGAGCTACCGACCGGACCTGGTCTACGATGCACGCGACGCGGAACTGCTGACCTTCGTGTCTTATCAGATCGCCAACAGCCTGCAGCGACGCAACAGCGCCGAGGCGCTGCGCGGCATGAATGCCGAACTCGAAGATCGGGTGCAGAAGCGTACCAGCGAATTGCGCGAGCAGATCACCGTGCGCGAGCAGGTCGAATCCCAGCTCAAGCACCAGGTGATGCACGACGCACTGACCGGCCTGCCCAACCGCCTGTACCTGCGCGACCGCATCGAGCGCGCGATCGCCGGCCTGCGTCGCAACCCGCACCGCCGCTTCGCGCTGCTGTACCTGGACATCGACCGCTTCAAGGTCATCAACGACAGCCTCGGCCATCTTGCCGGCGATCAGGTCCTGCAGGAAGTGTCGCGCCGGCTGGGCGAATGCGTGCGCGAGCCGGACGTCGTTGCGCGCCTGTCCGGCGACGAGTTCGGGATCCTGCTGGAGGAAGCGCCGATGCCGCAGACCGCATGCAAGGTGGCACAGCGGATCCTGAAGTCGCTGCAGCAACCGATGCTGGTCGCCGGCCGGGAACTGCAGAATTCGGCCAGTATCGGCATTGCCATCAGCCACCCACGCCACGAGACCACCGACGCCCTGCTGCACGACGCCGACACTGCGCTGTACCGCGCCAAGAGCGCCGGCCGGCAGCGCTTCATGCTGTTCGATGATTCGCTGCATCGCGAGGCAATGGACGTGCTCGGTCTCGAACACGAATTGCGCGCAGCGCTGGCCGCCGGTGAATTCGAGCCCTATTTCCAGCCACTGGTGCGGCTGGCCGACAACGCCATGGTCGGCTATGAAGCGCTGGTGCGCTGGAATCATCCACGTCGCGGCGTGCTGGTGCCGGCCGAATTCCTGCCGGTGGCCGATGAGTGCGGCCTGATCGAGGCGATCGACTGGCAGATGTACCGCCGGACCTGCGCCGAAGGCAAGCCGTTGGTACGCGATGGCGGCTTCCTCACCATCAACATCTCGCCGCGGCACTTCCAGAACGACGACCTCGACGCGCGCCTGCTGGCGCTGACCGCGGACACCGGTTTCGATCCCGCGCAGCTGCGCATCGAAGTCACCGAAGGCACCCTGCTCGGCGATCCGGATGCCGTCGCCGCAGTGCTGCAACGGCTGCGCGATGCCTGCGTCGAGGCCGCGCTGGACGATTTCGGCACCGGCTACTCCTCGCTCGGCTACGTGCATCGCTTCCCGCTGAAGATGCTCAAGATCGACCGCTCGTTCGTCGAGCCGCTGGGCGGCGACATGGCCACGCGCAGTTCTGCCGTGGTCGGCGCGATCCTGGCGCTGGCGCATTCGCTGGGGCTGGAAGTGGTGGCCGAGGGCATCGAGACCGACGCCCAGCACCAGGCACTGCTGGCGATGGGCTGCGTGTACGGCCAGGGCTACCTGTTCGGCCGCCCGCAACCCGCTGCCTACTGGAGCCAGCCCCGCGACTGACGCGGACGCGCGGAGTATTGCCATTGCGGCAACCGCGCGCTCGGCATCGGCTAACCTTGCCGCGTCGATGCGAGGAGGGCTGCCATGAGCGGCGCCGGCACCACCGTCAGCACCAACAACGCGCCTGGCGCCATCGACGGCATCCGCGTCGGCATCGGCGGCTGGACCTTCGCGCCGTGGCGCGACAACTTCTATCCCAAGGGACTGGTGCAGCGGCGCGAACTGGAATACGCCAGCCGCCACGTCAGCGCGATCGAGGTCAACGGCACTTACTACGGTACGCAGAAGCCCGCCACGTACGCCAAGTGGCGTGATGAGACCCCGGACGGCTTCCTGTTCTCGGCGAAGGCGCCCAAGCGGATCATGCAGTCGCGCGTGCTGGCGAACACCGGCGTCCAGGTCGATGATTTCATCGGCGGCATCGCCGAGCTCGGCCCGAAGCTTGGCCCGCTGGTGTGGCAGTTCGACCAGGGCCAACGCATCGAGCGCGAAGACTTCGCCGTCTTCCTCGAACTGCTGCCGCGGGAAGCCGACGGACGCAGGTTGCGCCACGTGCTCGACGTGCGCGATCCGGCCTTCGTCGATACCGAGTATCTCTCCCTCGTCCGCCGCCACGGCATGGCGACGGTATTCACCGATTCGGCGGAGCATCCCTCGTTCGCGGACCTGACCACGGACTTCGTGTACGCGCGTCTGATGCGCTCGCGCGCCGAGACCGCCACCGGCTACAGCGATGCGGACCTCAATCGCTGGGCCGAACGCGCGCGGCTCTGGGCCGCCGGTGGCGAGCCGGGCGACCTGCCGCAGATCGCACCCGCCAAAGGCAAAGCCGCTGCGCGCCGCGACGTGTTCGTCTACTTCATCAGCAGCGCGAAGGAGCGTAATCCGGCCGCGGCGATGGCATTGCTACGCAAACTCGGCGCGCATTGAGGCTCAGGCCGGTGCGCGTTGACTGAGCGCGGCTCCGCGTTTATCACCGCGATTTGCGCCTGGCGCGTGACTCGGATTTGCGCAAGGCGGCTGCCAACGCCAGTCGCGCCCACGGCAACATCGCCTGCGGCGAGTCCATCGCCGCTTCCGGCGCCGACCAGTAGCTCATCGTCAGCGGCTTGGCTGTCTGCGTGTAGACAAACGGCGCACAACCCTCGGCCTCGAACAATGCCTGCGTCTGTGCATCGGCCTTGAGGTAGAGGCCGTCGTCAAATACCACTGCGATCATCACGCCCTCGTGGTACAGCCCGTAACCGCCGAACATCGCGCGTGCCGACACGGCGCCGAAATCGGCGAACAGGTCCTGCAGGTGGGAGATGAAGTCGTCTGGCATTGTTCGGTGTATAGCCCGGATCGATTTGCTGCCCGCGCCGGATCTTGCCCGGCATCGCCCCACCGGATCAATGGCGCATCGCATCGCCCCGATCGTACCCGGCAAGCTAGACTAATTCACTTTGCGCACCCCATCGACGGGAGTTCATCATGACCTTGTTCAACGGATTCAAGCGCCAGTTGATCGTGTGGCTCGGTGGCGAAGTTGCCGGCACGGCCAAGGTCGTCCAACCGACATCCACCACCACGGCTACGCCGTCACCACGTAGCGCGGCCGGGCCGGACGCGACCGCTGGCCCCGCTGGCATGGGCGGTAGCGAACAGGTATTCGACCCGAGCCAGCCGCCCGACGCACCGTTCGTCGACAAGAGCGATGACACGAGTGGCGACAACGAGTATTACCCCAACAACCGCAGGCTGAAGCAGCGCCGCAACGCGCGCGATGGAACCCGGGTGCTGCTGGTCGACGACTCGCCCACGATCGTCGCGCTGCTGCGCAAGCTGCTGCGACAGAACGGTTACCAGACACTCGAAGCAGGCGACGCCGAGACCGGCATCGAACTCGCCCGCAACGAGCAGCCCGACATCA
The DNA here is from genome assembly GCA_035543275.1 of Luteimonas sp. GTDB lineage: Bacteria > Pseudomonadota > Gammaproteobacteria > Xanthomonadales > Xanthomonadaceae > Cognatiluteimonas. Next base: position 14,481 of record DASZZT010000143.1, read on the forward strand.
TCTTCCTGGACATCGTGCTGCCCGGCATGAACGGATTCGCCGCGCTGCGCGCGCTGCGCCGCGATCCGCTGACCAAGGCGATCCCGATCATCATGATCAGCGGCAACGCTGCCGCAACCGAGCAGTTCTACGTGCAGCGCATCGGCGCCGACGACTTCATGAAGAAGCCATTCTCGCGCGACGAAGTGTTCAGCCGGATCGAAATCCTGCTCGACACCGCCTGCGTTCCGCGCCGTGCGTCCGAGCGCAATCCCGCGCAGGTCAGTCCGGACATCGTGGCCGCCCTGAACCGACCGCGACGTTCCTGAGCCGCGCTTCTCGCCTCCCCATGCCACTGCCCGAAACACGCAAGGCGTTCCTGCAGATCCACGCCTGCGTGCTGCTGTGGGGCTTCACCGCAATCCTCGGCAAGCTGATCACGTTGCCGGCGTTGCCGCTGGTGTGGTGGCGGATGCTGATCGTGGTCGCAGCGCTGGCGCTGGTGCCGCGCGTGTGGCGCGGCCTGCGCGCGATGTCGCGGCGGCTGATGTTGTCGTACGCGGGCATCGGCGTGCTGGTGTCGCTGCACTGGCTCACGTTCTACGGTGCGATCAAGCTGTCGAACGCCTCGGTGGGCGTGACCTGCATTGCACTGGCGACGGTGTTCACCGCGCTGGTCGAACCGTGGCTGACGCGCACACGTTTTTCCAAGCGCGAGCTCGCACTCGGCATCGCGGTACTGCCCGGCGTGGCGCTGGTGGTTGGCGGCGTGCCGTCGTCGATGCGGCTCGGGATCGCGGTCGGCACGCTGTCAGCGCTGCTGGTGGCGCTGTTCGGCTCGCTCAACAAGCGGCTGGTCGAGCACGGCGACCCGCTCACCGTCACCGCGCTCGAACTCGGTGCAGGCACCTTGGTGCTGACCATGCTCGCGCCGGTGATGCCGATGCTATTCCCGGCCTTCGCCGGCAAGCTGCTGGTGCTGCCGGGTGAGCACGATGCGCTCTACCTGCTGGCCTTGTCGCTGGCCTGCACGCTGCTGCCGTTCGCGCTGTCATTGGTGGCGCTGCGGCACATGAGCGCGTTCGCCGCACAGCTGGCGGTCAACCTCGAACCGGTGTACGCGATCGTGCTGGCGATCGTGCTGCTCGACGAGCAGCGCGAACTCACGCCGCAGTTCTACGCCGGCGTGGCGATCATCCTCGCTGCGGTGCTGCTTTACCCGCTGATCAGCCGGCCGCGAAGGCTGCGGCATCCGGAAGTGCTCGGCACCGCCGAGGCCAAAGGCATCGCCGAGTAGCTCGCAGTCGTAGCGTGGGCTATGCGCGCGATCGCACGCCCGTCGTGCGCACAGCGCACGCTACGGCTATCCTCCTCCTCACCTCACCACCGGTCCGCGCATGTATCGCGAGCACTACGGCCTGAAAGAGCCGCCGTTCTCGATCACTCCCGACCCGCGCTTCGTGTTCCTCAGCGAGCGCCATCGGGATGCGCTCGCGCACCTGCTGTTCGGGATCGGCCAGGGCGGCGGCGGCGGCTTCGTGCAGCTGACCGGCGAGGTCGGCACCGGCAAGACCACGTTGTGCCGGCTGCTGCTGGAGCAAATCCCGGAGAACAGCCGGGTCGCGCTGGTGCTGAACCCGCGGCTGACGCCGATGGAACTGCTGGAAACGATCTGCGAGGAACTGCACCTCGACATCGAAGGCCGGCGCGGCAGCGTCAAGGCCCTGGTCGACACGCTCAACGCCTACCTGCTCGAAGCCTACGCACAAGGTTTGTGCGTGGTGCTGGTCATCGACGAGGCGCAGAACCTGTCGATCGACGCACTGGAACAGGTGCGGCTGCTGACCAACCTGGAGACCGACACCCAGAAGCTGCTGCAGATCATCCTGCTCGGCCAGCCCGAGCTGCGCGAATTGCTCGCGCGCGACGACCTGCGGCAGCTGGCGCAGCGGATCACCGCGCGGTTCCACCTCACGCCGCTGGATGGCGCGGAAACCGAACGTTACCTGCGCCATCGCTACGCCATCGCCGGCGGCGTGCACCTGCCCTTCACCAAGGACGCGATCCGGCGCCTGCATGCACATTCCGGCGGCGTGCCGCGGCTGTTGAACGTGCTGGCCGAACGCAGCCTGCTCGCCGGGTACGCGCGCGACGAAACCACGCTGGACGCGCGCCTTGTCGATCTCGCCGCACGCGAAGCGCTGCCGCCGGCAACACGGCGCAGGCAGTTTTCGAAATGGGCGTTCGTGGCATTGCCAGTCGTCGCGCTCGCGCTGCTCGCGGCGGTCGCGCTGCACCGCGCGCCGTCGCAGGTGGCAACGGCAGCGCCGGTGATGAAACGCACAGCCGCCGCCACATCCGTAAAGCCCAAACCCAACGCTGCGACACCGGTGCTCGATGCCGACGCATTGACACGACGCATCGCCGCGGTCGGCGCATCGCCCTCGCCGGTCTGGCAGGCATTGCTGGCGCTCTGGCAACTGCCGACCGACGACGCCGATGCCGCCATCGCTGCGCAATGCACGCCGGTGCTGGCGCCGGGCGTGTACTGCCTGCGCGGCCGCGGCGGATTCGACAAGCTCTCCGCGATCGGCCGGCCGGTGCTGCTGCATCTGCACGCCGGCGACCGCGACGCCTGGGCGCTGCTGCTCGGCAGCGACGCGTTGCGCGCGCGGCTGCGATTCGCCGATGGTGTCGTCGACACCGACCGCCTGGCATTGCAGCGCACCTGGAACGGCGACTACGCCACGCTGTGGCGGGCAGCACCAGCACTGGAGCTGCCGCTGGCGCCCGGCAGCAGCGGCCCGGCGGCGGCGTGGGTTCGCGCGCGCGTTTCGCCCGACGCGGCAGCGGGCGATGCGGCCGTGATCGATGCATCCATGATTGATGCTGCGCTGTTGCAGGACGTGCGCCGCTTCCAGATCACGCACGGCCTGGCTGCCGACGGTGTGATCGGCCGGGAAACATTGTTTGCGTTGGCGGCGCGCGACCCCGGCCCGCACTTGCTGCGCACGCTGGACTGAGCCATGTCGCTGATCCTGGAAGCCCTGCGCAAATCCGAAGCCGAGCGTCGCCGCGGCCAGGCGCCGGACCTGCATGCCGAATTGCCGCCAGTGTCGGTGCCGCGACGGGCTGTAGTTCCGCCATGGGCGTGGCTGCTGCTGGGGAGCGCCCTGCTGCTGCTCGCGCTCTGGCTGGCACGCGCGCCCCGCCCGTCACGCACTGCAACCACCGAAACCACCAACGCAAGCGCGGCCAGCAAACGCGAAGTCAGCGCGCCATCGCCCTTGCCCGCAGTGCCGCGCCTGTCGCCGTCAGCGGCTGCTGCGCGCCCTGCGTCGATAGCGCCTGCACCAGTGGAGCGCGCACAGCCGACATCGACGCCTGAAGTCGTGCCGCCTGACGTCATACCGCCTGACGTCACGCGGCAATCAGTCGCCGCCACGCCGCAGCCGGCACCGATAACGGCCACCCCTGCGCCAGCAGCGGTCGCCACCACACCCGTGGCCGCGACCGACAGCGACATCCTGCAGCTGTCCGACCTGTCGGCCGCCGAGCGCAAAACGCTGCCGCCGCTGAAGCTCAGCATGCACCTGTGGAACGACGACCCGGCGCTGCGCTTCGTCATCCTCGACGGCACCCGGCTGGTCGAAGGCGATCGCATCGGCGATGCCGTCGTCGCCGCGATCACCAGCGACGGCGTGCTGCTCGACTGGAACGGCCGCCGACTGAAGCTGCCGATCCGCTGAAAGTATCCGAGCCGCATGCACGCGACAGCACGCGCGGGCAGCACTATCCTCCGGCAGGTGCTTGCGTCGCAGGTGCCAAACACCGACTCGAACGGGTCAAGCTCGAAAGGAGCAGGAGACGATGAACCAGAATGCACAATCCGACCTTGGAAGATTGCTCTTGCGCATCGCGCTCGGCGTGCTGGTGCTGCTGCACGGCATCGCCAAGCTCAAAGGTGGACTCGGCGGGATCGAGAGCATGGTCGCCGCACATGGGTGGCCAACATTCCTCGCCTACGGCGCGCTGATCGGCGAGGTGCTGGGGCCGCTGATGCTGCTGGTCGGCTTCTACGCGCGCATCGGCGCGCTGCTGATTGCAGTGAACATGCTGTTCGCGTTTGCGCTGGTGCATCTGGGCCAACTCGGCCAGCTCAACGAACAAGGTGGCTGGGCGCTGGAACTGCAGGGCATGTTCCTCGCCAGCGCAGCCGCGCTGGCACTGCTGGGACCGGGACGCTACAGCGTCAACGGCCGCTGAGCGCAAGCGCGGACCCCGGCCCGCGCCAGCGGCGCGGGCGTTCAGACGCACGCGCGCCAATGGCGCGCAAGCCGTGCGTCTTCACCCCATGTAGCAGGCGTTGAGTTTGTTGCCGTCGAGATCGCGGAAGTACGCGGCATAGAAACCTTCCCAGCGCTGACCCGGCGCGCCCTCGTCGCTGCCGCCCAGTTCCAGCGCCTTGGCGTACACGCGGTCGACCAGCTCACGGCTGCTCGCCTGCAGCGCCACCATGCTGCCGTTGCCGACGGTCGCGGCCTGCTTGTCGAAGGGGATCGACACGCCCAGTCCCACCCCTTCCTGGCCGGTACCCCAGGCAATGAAATAGCCCGGTTCCTCCATGAAACGCTTGCCGCCGAGGTCCGCCAGCAAGGCGTCGTAGAACGCGCCGGCTCGCGGTAGATCGTTGGTGCCGATGGTGACGTAGGCAAGCATGGCAATGCTCCGGAGGGCGGGAGCGCAAAGGCTACACCCGTTCATTCACGTGCTGCGGCCTATGCTGCAGCTGTCCGTCTTCATGACACTTCCGGATCCGCCATGAGCCGCGCCTTCGTCAAGGAAACCGACGGCGATTTTCCGGACGACCTGCCGGAACTGCCGATCAGCGAACATCCCAACCACGTCACCGCGCAAGGCGTGGTGCAGTTGCGTGAGCGGCTGTCTGCGGCGCAAAGTCGGCTGGCGGCGGTCGCGTCCGATGCGCTCGGTGCGCGCCTGGAACGGGCGATGATCGAACGCGAATTGCGCTGGCTGCAGGCGCGGATCGCCAGCGCGCTGGTGGTTGCCCCGGTCGCGGCCCATGACCGCGTCGGCTTCGGCGCGACCGTCGACGTGATCGACGACCATGGCCACACGCATCGCTACCGCATCGTCGGCGAGGACGAGGCCGATCCCGAGCGCGGCCTGGTGAGCTGGGTGTCACCGCTGGCCCGCGCGCTCAACGGCGCGCGCGTCGGCGACAGCGTGATGTGGAAGCGCCCGATCGGCGACCTGGCCGTGGAAATCGTGGCGATCGAATGACAACCCGCGGCGCGTGAACTTCGTGAACGCAACATCAACGCGGATGTCGCAGATCCCGCGAGGCTGCGAACCCACCCTCCCCTTCCTCGCTCTAATTGGCACAACGCTGATTGCTGACTCCAGTTGATATGAGCGGCACCTCGCCCGCATCCAAACCCCACACTTCCCGCGTAAATCCCGACATGACCGATTCCCTCCAAGCTCCCCAGACCGGCCCGCGCCAGTTGTCCCGGCGCGGATTCGTGGCCACTTCCACGCTCGCCCTCGCCGCGCTGGCGCTCGGTTGCGCCCGCAAGAGCGAAGCGGCGGCGGTCGCCGGCTCCAAGTCAGCGCTGTCCAAAGCGGCGCCGGGCAAGGTCACGCTGGTCACGTTTTCCGACGCCGGCAAGCGGCTGCAGACGGTGCACGTCGACAAGGTCGTCAAGAGCGACGCGGCGTGGCGCAAGCAACTGTCGCCGCTGTCCTATGACGTGGCCCGCCACGCCGGCACCGAGCGCGCCTTCACCGGGCCGCTGCTGAACGTGCATGACAAGGGCGTGTTCCGCTGCCTGGGCTGCGATACGGCGTTGTACGACTCGGCGACCAAGTTCGAGTCCGGTACCGGCTGGCCAAGTTTCTGGCAGCCGATCGCGAAGGAGAACGTGGTCGAAATTCGCGACAACATGCTCGGCATGACGCGTACCGCGATCTCCTGCCCACGCTGCGACGCGCATCTGGGGCATGTTTTCAATGACGGTCCCAAACCGACCGGTCTGCGTTACTGCATGAATTCCGCCGCGCTGCGCTTCGCCAAGGCGACCTGATCCGCACCCACCCGTTGTCCCCCTGCATCTTTGTTCCGGAGTTTCGTCATGCCTGCCTCCCCGTTCCGCCCTGCATTCCTGGCCGTCGCCGTGATCGGCGCGCTTGCTGCCTGCAACTTCGCCGGCGCGCGCAGCAAGTCGATTGCGCTGCCCGATGCGAAGCTTGATGCGCCGCTCAAGGCGGCCAACTCCGATGCAGCCAGCTCCAATGCAGTCAAGCCCGATGATGCCGTCGCCGTGTTCGCCGGTGGCTGTTTCTGGGGCGTTGAAGCGGTGTTCGAGCATGTCAAAGGTGTGAAGCAGGCAACCTCCGGCTATGCCGGCGGCGACGCTACCGCCGCGCAATACGACACCGTCAGCACCGGCGAGACCGGCCACGCCGAATCAGTGAAGGTCGTCTACGACCCCGCCAAGGTCAGCTATGGCCAGCTGCTGAAAGTGTATTTCTCGGTCGCGCACGACCCGACCCAGCTTAACCGGCAATCGCCGGATGTCGGCACGCAGTACCGCTCCGAGATCTTTACCACCAATGCCACGCAGGCGAAGATCGCCAACGCCTACATCGCGCAGCTGACCGCTGCAAAAGTGTTTGCGGCGCCGATCGTCACCAAGGTCGCGCCACTGCCGGCGTTCTATCCGGCCGAGGCCCATCACCAGGATTACCTGCGCCTGCACCCGAACGAGCCCTACATCGTCTACAACGACGCGCCCAAGCTCGTGCACCTGAAGGAGCTGTTCCCGGCGCTGTACAAGGGCGGTTAGCCGCCGCGGCCGTCCGCCGCAACGAAT
>DASZZT010000144.1:0-2754 GCA_035543275.1 Luteimonas sp.
CTTGAGTTCGCGGATGAACGACATGTTCAGTGCTTCCCTGCGCAGACGGTCGCGACACGCGGGTCGGCGACGCCAAGGTCCAGCAGGATCACGACCCGCAACACCCAGGCCGGCGCATCAAAGGCGGGCAGGGCGATCGAGGCGGCTTGGGTGCCGACCCAGGCCACGAGCAGATAGATGGTGGCGACCCGGAACATCTTGCGCTGCTTCAACTCGGCGACAAAGGACACGGCGACTCCATCAGCGTGACGACGGGGGCAATCCAGACACAACGGCGGCCGCGGCCCGCAACGGCCGCGCATTGCATGCTTGCATCCCACTTTTACGACCGCATCTGCATGCTAGCACCGGCATGATCTTCGGAGATTCCGTCCATGCGCATGGATAAACTCACCTCGCGTTTCCAGCAGGCTCTGTCCGACGCGCAGTCGCTCGCGGTCGGTCGCGATCACAACCTGATCGAACCCGTGCACCTGCTGGTGGCGCTGCTGGACCAGTCCGGCGGCAGCATCAAGCCGCTGCTGGCACAAGCCGGCGTCAACCTGCCGCTGCTGCGCGAGCGTCTGGGCGAGATCCTCGAAAAACTGCCGAAGGTGTCGGGACAGGCCGGCAACGTGTCGGTCGGCAACGATCTTGCACGCCTGCTCAACGTTGCCGACAAGCTGGCGCAGCAGCGTGGCGATGCATTCATTGCCAGCGAGCTGTTCCTGCTCGCTTCGCTTGACGACAGTGGTGACAGCGGCCGTGCATTGAAAGCTGCCGGCGCCAGCCAGCAGAAACTCGAAACGGCGATCGACGCCATGCGCGGAGGCGAAAGCGTGAAGGACGAAAATGCGGAGGACCAGCGCGAGGCGCTGGCGAAATACACCATCGATCTTACTGCGCGCGCCGAGTCGGGCAAGCTCGATCCGGTGATCGGTCGCGACGAGGAGATCCGTCGCACCATCCAGGTGCTGCAGCGCCGGACCAAGAACAATCCGGTGCTGATCGGCGAACCCGGCGTCGGCAAGACCGCGATCGTCGAAGGCCTGGCGCAGCGCATCATCAACGGCGAGGTGCCCGAAGGTCTCAAGGGCAAGCGCGTGCTGTCGCTGGACATGGGCGCGCTGATCGCCGGCGCCAAGTTCCGCGGCGAATTCGAGGAACGGCTGAAGGCGGTGCTCAGCGATCTGTCCAAGAACGAGGGCCAGATCATCCTGTTCATCGACGAACTGCACACGGTGGTCGGTGCCGGCAAGGCGGAAGGCTCGATGGACGCCGGCAACATGCTCAAACCTGCGCTCGCGCGCGGCGAGCTGCACTGCATCGGCGCGACTACGCTCGACGAATACCGCAAGTACGTCGAGAAGGACGCCGCGCTGGAACGCCGCTTCCAGAAAGTGTTCGTCGGCGAGCCCAGCGTCGAGGACACCATCGCGATCCTGCGCGGGCTCAAGGAAAAATACGCCGTGCACCACGGCGTCGAGATCACCGACCCGGCGATCGTCGCCGCGGCCACGCTGTCGCACCGCTACATCGCCGACCGCCAGCTGCCGGACAAGGCGATCGACCTGATGGACGAGGCCGCGTCGCGCATCCGCATGGAGATCGATTCCAAGCCCGAGGAACTCGACCGCAAGGAGCGCCGGCTGATCCAGCTCAAGATCCAGCGCGAAGCCTTGAAGAAGGAAAAGGACGCCGAATCGAAGCGCCGCCTGGCCGACCTGGAAAGCGACATCGCTACGCTGGAACGCGAGTTCAATGACCTCGAGGAAGTGTGGAAGGCGGAGAAGGCGACGTTGCAGGGCGCGACCCGGATCAAGGAGCAGATCGAGGCCGCCAGGCTCGAACTCGAGGCCGTGCAACGCCACCAGGATTACGCGCGCATGAGCGAGATCCAGTACGGCACGCTGCCGGCACTGGAGAAACAGCTGGCGGTCCAGGAAGCCGAGCACAAGGGCTTCACCCTGCTGCAGGACAAGGTCACTGCGGAGGAAATCGCGCAGGTCGTCTCGCGCTGGACCGGCATCCCGGTGGCGAAGATGCTCGAAGGCGAGCGCGAGAAGCTGCTGCAGATGGAGGCGCAGCTGCACACGCGCGTGGTCGGGCAGGAGGAGGCGATCAAGGTCGTATCGGATGCAGTGCGGCGTTCGCGTGCAGGCTTGTCCGATCCGAATCGCCCCTCAGGCTCGTTCCTGTTCCTCGGCCCGACCGGTGTCGGCAAGACCGAGCTGGCCAAGGCGCTGGCCGAATTCCTGTTCGATTCAAGCGACGCGATGGTGCGCATCGACATGAGCGAATTCATGGAGAGGCATTCGGTCGCGCGGCTGATCGGCGCGCCGCCGGGCTATGTCGGTTATGAGGAGGGCGGTTATCTCACCGAGGCGGTGCGGCGGCGGCCGTACAGCGTGATCCTGCTCGACGAGGTCGAGAAGGCGCACCCGGATGTGTTCAATATCCTGCTGCAGGTGCTCGATGACGGCCGCCTGACCGACGGCCAAGGGCGCACGGTCGACTTTCGCAACACCGTGATCGTGATGACGTCCAATCTCGGCTCGCAGATGATCCAGGAACTCGCTGAGAGAAGCGGGGTGACGGATGATTCTGCCGAGGCCTACACCCAGATGAGGGCGTCGGTGATGGGCGTGGTGCAGGCGCACTTCCGCCCGGAGTTCATCAACCGCCTCGACGACATCGTCGTATTCCACCCGCTGGACAAGGCGCAGATCCGCGAGATCGCGCGGATCCAGCTGCGTGGGCTGGAAAAGCGCCTCG
>DASZZT010000145.1:0-32989 GCA_035543275.1 Luteimonas sp.
TGTCGACCGTGCTGCTGGTGTCCTTGTACCGCACCGCCGCGAGCATCGAGGCGGCATGGAAGTATTTCATCCTGTGCGGCGTGGGCATCGCCCAGGCTCTGTTCGGCACCATCTTGCTGTACCTGGCGGCTGAAAAGGTGCTCGGCGCCGAGGGCTCCACAGCGCTGCTATGGACGCACCTCAATGCCGTCAAGGGGCAGTTGCAGCCCGATGTATTGTCCATAGCGTTCGTTTTTCTGTTGGTCGGCTACGGCACGAAAGTCGGTCTGGCTCCCTTGCATAACTGGTTACCCGACGCCCATGCCGAGGGTCCCACGCCGATCTCGGCGGTGCTGTCCGGGCTGCTGCTCAACGTGGCCCTGTATGCGATCGTGCGCTGCAAGGTACTGGTGGAGGGCGCCACGCACTCGGGCCTTGCCGGTCACCTGATGATGGGATTTGGCTTGTTATCGGTACTGCTCGCCGCTTTCTTCCTTTGGCGACAACGTGACATCAAGCGCCTGTTCGGCTACTCCTCGATCGAGCACATGGGGATCGTCACTTTCGCGTTCGGCATGGGCGGGCCAGTCGCCAATTTCGCGGCCTTGCTGCATATGACCGTCCACTCGTTGACCAAGTCGGCCATCTTCTTCGCGGTCGGCCACGCCTGCCAGAAAGCCGGCACCCAGGTGATGGACGATATCCGTGGATTGATCGTCATCAGTCCCACCGTCGGCTGGGGGCTAATGATCGGCACCCTGGCGATCCTGGGCATGCCGCCGTTTGGCGTATTCACCAGTGAGTTCCTGATCATCACCACTGCCATGCGCGACCATCCCTGGGCGACCCCGATACTGCTGCTTGCCTTGGGCATCGCCTTTGCGGCCATCTTCCGTCGTGTGCAGTCGATGGTTTTTGGCGAAACGGAACTGCAGTCTTTGCCGCACTCGCCGGCCTTGGTGCCGGTGTTCGCCCACTTGGGCCTGGTGTTGATGCTGGGCGTTTACATCCCGCCGGCGCTCGCAAACTGGTACCGACTGGCGGCGGCGATGATCGGATGAAGACCACGATGCCATTCCCGGATCTCGACATCGCATGGACCCCGATGCCTGGCGCGCTACCGGCGATGCACGCCGACATCAGCTCGGCCCAATTGCTGGTGGTCTGCCAGCGCGTTCGTGAGAACGGAGGCCGCCTGGTCAGCCTGTGGGGCGAGGATCGGCGCGACAGTCATGATGGTTATGGTCTCTGCGTGGTGCTGGAGATGGCCAACGAGTTGCTGGTCGTCGAACACTCAATGCAACCCGACACACCAAGCTATCCCGATCTCAGCGACATCTTTCCGAGCGCCTCGCGCCTTCAGCGTGCCACGTTTGATCTGGTTGGAATGCGCGCCTTGGGCGGTGACGATCGCCCATGGTTGCGTCATGGCGCCTGGGCAGCGGACACGTTTCCGCTGCGCGCCGGACCGGTTGTTGCAGCGATCCCGGACGGCAGCGAACCCTATCCATTCATCACAGTGGAGGGTGATGGTGTCCACGAGATTGCCGTCGGCCCCGTCCACGCCGGGACGATCGAGCCAGGCTATTTCCGCTTTTCCGTGGTGGGCGAGAACGTATTGCGCCTGGAAGAGCGCCTTGGGTACGCGCACAAGGGGATCGAGAAACGCTTTGAAGGCATGACGCTGGCCGACGGTATCCATCTGGCCGCACGCGTTTCTGGTGACTCGACGGTCGCTTTTGCCTGGGCGTATGCCATGGCCGCCGAAGCGCTGGCCGCTACGCAAGTGCCGCCGCGGGCGCTGGCGCTTCGGGCGCTGCTTCTGGAGCGTGAGCGCCTCGCCAACCATCTCGGTGATCTTGGAGGCCTCGGCAACGATGCAGGCCTGGCTTTCGGTTTGGCGCAGTTCTCTCGTCTCAAGGAAGACTTGTTGCGTGTCAATACGACGATCTGGGCCGCGCGCTATCCGATGGATGCGATGACGCCCGGCGGCGTTCATGCCGATCTGACGCCTGACGGTGCACAGCTGTTGTTGGATTCCATGACCAGTCTGGAAAACGAACTGCACGTGCTGCGAGACATCTATGACAATCATGCTGGCCTGCAAGATCGGTTCATGGGCGCTGGCCGCGTGACGTCGGCGCTTGCCCAGCAACTGGGCGTCGTCGGCCTGGTCGCACGCGCGAGTGGCCAGGCGCAAGATTGGCGCGCCTCGCTTCGGGTGCCTCCTTACGCGGAATCCCTGGTGACGCCTATCGTTCGCGAGCAGGGAGACGTGGCGGCCCGCGTGGACGTGCGTTTCGACGAAGTCATCGATTCCTTGCGCCTGTGCCGTCACTTTCTGGCCACGATGCCATCTGGTCCCATTTGCGAGCCGATGGGTGAGGTGCGCACCGGCCAACTTGCCATCGGTGGCATCGAGGGTTGGCGTGGGCCCGTGTTGGTGGGGCTGCGTGCGTCACGCGATGGGCGGATAACTCGCTGCCACCCGCACGATCCGTCCTGGCACAACTGGCCGGCCATCGAACACGTAATCATCGACAACATCGTCCCGGACTTCCCCTTGATCAACAAGTCCTTCAACCTGTCCTATAGCGGTCACGATCTCTAAAAGGAGCGAATTATCATGTTGCACATGCTCCGGCAAATCTTTCGTGTCGGGCTGGTGACGGAACCACCACCGGCGACCGATGCCTCGTTACTCCAAACCAGGCTCCATGCAGATATTCATCGTGTCTTCGGCCGTGCGCTGTGCATCCGCCACGTCGATGCGGGCTCGTGCAATGGCTGTGAGCTGGAAATCCACGCGCTCAGTAATCCGTACTACAACCTCGAAGGCCTGGGGATCAAATTTGTGGCGAGCCCCCGACATGCCGATGCCTTGCTGGTGACCGGGCCGGTTTCACGCCACATGGCCGAAGCCCTGCAGCGCACCTATGCCGCCACACCGGAACCAAAACTGGTGATCGCGGTGGGCGATTGCGGTGCCTGCGGAGGTATTTTCGGAGAGAGCTACGCGAGTTTGGGCGGAATTTCGAATGTAATTCCCGTCGACGTGACCGTGCCAGGATGTCCGCCGTCGCCGACGGCATTGTTGCAGGGGATTCTATCGGCCGTGCGACAGAAACCGTGACGATGGCTGCCAGGATTGATCCCGATCATCAACGCCAACGGCATGCATGATCCCGGCAAATGCGCGAACCCAATCTCCGCAGTGCCTGACCGATGAACGCCGACCGCCGCCATCTCGCGCGTCTCGTGCTCGCGGTATTCCTGGCCACGTTCGCGAGCGCGCGCGTGCTGGTGTTCCTGATCATGGATCACCGCCTGCCGGATCTGTATTTCTATGTGGGCGAAACCCACGTGCATCACCTCAACTATGGAATCTTCCTGTTGTCGGCGGTCGGTGCGTTGCTGCTGTTCGGGCGTCCTGGCACGCGTTCGCGCCAGGCACTTGCAGTGCTGTATGCGATCGGTCTGGCGTTGACGTTCGACGAGTTCGGCATGTGGCTGCATCTGCACGACGGCTACTGGCAGCGCGCGAGTTTCGACGCGATCATCCTGATCGCGGCGCTGCTGGGCCTGCTCGCCTTCCTGCCCGACCCGCGCCAGTGGTCGCTGCGGAAGAAACTGGTCGCGTTCGCGTTGCTGCTGCTGATCGGGACATGCTTGTGGCTACTGATGAAACCCTTGAGCCAGCTCGAAACGCACTACGGGCCCGCGTTGCATCGCATCGAAAGCAATGGACCGTCGTGAGCACGATCTCGTGACAGTCGGCGCCATGAGCGAAAGCAAGCGTCCCATCTGCGCGCTCACCATCGCCGGCTCCGATTCCGGCGGCGGGGCGGGCATCCAGGCCGACCTGAAGACGTTTGCCGCCCACGGCGTGCACGGATTGAGCGCGATCACCGCGCTGACCGCACAGCACACGCGCGGCGTGACTGCGGTGCACGTGCCGCCGGTGGCGTTTCTGCGCGCGCAGATCAACGCCTGCTTCGACGACTTCGAGATCGGCGCAGTCAAGCTTGGCATGCTGGCAACGGCCGAGGTGATCCATGCCGTCGCCGATGCACTTGAGCGCCACCGACCGCCATACGTGGTGCTGGATCCGGTGATGGTGGCGACTTCAGGCGCCGCGCTGCTGGCCAACGATGCGCTCGATGCGCTGCGCACACGGCTGCTGCCGCTGGCGACGATCCTCACACCGAATATCCCCGAGGCCGAACTGCTGCTCGGCGGGTCGATCGAGAATGCGGACTCCGCCAATGCGGCACTCGAGAATTTGCGCGCAATGGGTCCGTACGCAGTTTTGCTTAAAGGCGGTCATCTGGACGAAGGCGCGCAGGTGGTCGACCGTTACGCGGATGCTGATACCTCATCGGTATTCATCCACCCGCGCATCGCGGTCAATGCCCATGGCACCGGCTGCACCCTGGCCTCCGCGATCGCCGCCAACTTGTGTCGTGGTGCAACCTTGCCGGCTGCTAGCGGATCCGCTATCGATTACGTCGCGACGGCGCTGCGTGGTGGCTATACGCCAGGACGCAGCAGCATCCTGGTGCTTGCTCACTTCAGCGCGCCGCCGCCGCTGCACTGATTGCAGCCCGGGGGCTGCGAGGATCGCCTGCCGCCATGGCCAGTCATTCCAAAGCGTTGTTCTCGAATGGATCGCGGCTCGGGTGACGCTGCCCGGCGCCACCGGCTGCCCGGAAGCGTCAGCGTCTGCCGAGGGTGGCCGCTTCCAGTTCCTTGTACAGCAGCCGCACCTCGATCATGTTGCGCACCCGTACCAGCAACTCGTCGATGTCCACCGGCTTGCGCAGGAAATCCTTTGCGCCCAGTTTCAGTGCACGCAGCTTGTGCCCGGCTTCGCCGGTGATCGCCAGCACCGGTAGATAGCCTTCGCGTTCGAATTCCTTCAGGCTCTCCATCACCTGGAAACCATCCATGCCCGGCATCTGCAGGTCGAGCAGGATCAATTCGTAGTTGTTGTCATGATGCAGGTCGCGCACCGCACGCGGATCGGTGGTCGCGGTGACGTCGGAATAACCCCAGCTCTGCAGCGTCAACATGAAGGTGTTCGCGGCATCCGTGTCATCGTCGACCACCAGGATCTTCGCCTTGAGGATGTCTGCGATGTTGATCATGCGAAGGCCGAAAGAGAGTGTGGCGCCCAACGCTAACATTGTTTCCAGCCCGATGGCGTGGGCGTGTCCCTGCGCAGGCGGGCAACCAGCTCGGTGCTGTTCAATGCGAGCCGCCGGCCGGCACCAAGCGACATCCTCGTACTCGAACCTCGTCATTCGCGCCCTCGCAGGACCGACCTACAGGACGCGTAAAGGTGCCGCAGAGGGGGAATGTGCCTCGTTCAAGCAAAAGGGCCAATGAGCATCAACTCATTGACCCTTGTGCTTTCTACATGGTGCGCCCGGAGAGATTCGAACTCCCGACCCCCAAGTTCGTAGCCTGGTGCTCTATCCAGCTGAGCTACGGGCGCAGAAATGGAATTGTGCAGAATCCATGTGGATTCCGTCAATTACCTGCAACGGTAAAACTGGCGGAGACTGAGGGGTGAGACAGGAGCGCTTGCGAACCACCGGTTCGCGCTCCTGTCGAACGCCCGAGCCGTGCGAGGGCCGGGGGTTCTGAAAATCAGAGCCCCCGAAGTCGTAGCCATTGCAAATGGCGGAGACTGAGGGATTCGAACCCTCGATGGAGTTTTAAGCCCCATACTCCCTTAGCAGGGGAGCCCCTTCGGCCGCTCGGGCAAGTCTCCGATGCCGCACATGCGATGTGCGGGCGGAAAGGATACCGGCTCACTTGCTCGGCGGCAAATTCAGCTGTGGATGCCAGGCTTGGAATCGGCAGATTCGGGGTCCGGATGGCCCGGATCGTCGCCGCGCTGGATCCGCTGATATATCTCTTCGCGATGCACGGCGACTTCCTTCGGCGCATTGATACCGATCCGCACCTGGTTGCCCTTGACGCCAAGCACCGTCACGGTGACCGAATCTCCAATCATGAGGGTCTCACCGACCCGGCGGGTCAAGATCAGCATGCAGTTCTCCTTGACCGACGGCGTTCTGTCGGTGCACCCCGCGAAGCAAGGTGAGCGATCAAACGCTCTTCGTCATTTCACAAACGTCCAGCATAGTATCCGCTCGACCAGCGGCGGCGGCAATCGCCGGTCATCTGCCCTGCAACCGTTCGCCGACCCAGATCGGAACCTGCGCCAGCGCAGCAACCAGCGCGGGGTTATCGTCCCCCCCACCTTGTGCCATGTCGGGACGTCCGCCGCCCTTGCCACCGATCTGACTGGCGACGTGCGCGACGAGTTCCCCCGCACTGATCCGGCCGGCGGCGAGACCACCGCTCACGCCGGCCACCAAAGCCGCCTTGCCACCGTCCGTGCCGGCCAGCACGATCACCGCATCGCCGAGCTGCTGCTTGAGCCGATCGACCGCATCGCGCAGGGCCTTGCTGTCGAAACCCTCCAGGCGTGTCGCGAGAACACGGATGCCATCGACCAGCACGGCGGAGCCGGCGAGATCCGAGGTCGCGCCTGACGCAGCCTTGGCTTTCAGGGCGTCCAGCTCACGCTCGAGTTTTTTCTGCCGGTCAAGCAACGCACGCAGTTTGTCGCCCACGTCGGCGACGGTGCCACCGAGCAGATGCGCCGCGTCCGCAAGCAGGCCTTCCCGGGCCGCGATGTAGTCCAGTGCACCCTGCCCGCTGACGGCTTCGATCCGGCGCACGCCGGCCGACACGCCGCCTTCGGAGACGATCTTGAACAAGCCGATGTCGCCGGTGCGCGCGACGTGGGTGCCGCCACAAAGCTCGGTCGAGGTGTCGCCCATGCGCAACACGCGAACGCGCTCGCCGTACTTTTCACCAAACAAGGCCATGGCGCCGAAGTCGAGCGCTTCCTGCATGTCCATGTGCTGCACTTCCGCGGCATGGTTGGCGCGGATCTCGGCGTTGACGCGGCGCTCGATCTCGGCAAGCTCTGGCGCACTCATTGGCTGAAAATGCGAGAAGTCGAAACGCAGGCGGTCCGGCGCAACCAGCGAGCCTTTCTGCGTCACATGAGTGCCCAGCACCTGACGCAGCGCGGCGTGCAGCAGGTGGGTGGCGCTATGGTTGCGCACCGTGGCAGCACGACGCTGCGTGTCGACGCTGGCAACAACGTGGTCGCCGAGCCTGAGCACACCGGCGTCCAGTCTGCCGACATGTCCATGGAACTGGCCGGCGACCTTGCGCGTGTCATCGACCACGAATCGCACGCCCTGGGCATCCAGTTCGCCGGCATCGCCGACCTGGCCGCCGGACTCGGCGTAGAACGGGGTGCGATCGAGCAACACGATGGCCTCGTCACCGGCGTTGATCGCATCGACAGGGCGGCCATCCTTGAGCAGCGCGACCACGACCAGTCCGCCGGCGGTGAGCGTGTCGTAACCGAGGAATTCCGTCGGCTGCAGTTGCACGACCAGTTCCGCCGGCAAGGTTGCGCCGCCACCGAACTTGCCGGCCGCGCGCGCGGTTTCTCGCTGCAGCGTCATTGCCGTCTCGAAGCCGGCCATGTCGACCGACAACCCGCGCTCGCGCGCGATGTCGGCGGTCAGGTCGACCGGGAAACCGTAGGTGTCGTAGAGGCGGAACGCATCGGTACCGGGGATCATTCCGTTTTGAGCCGTGCCGGCGTTGCGCGCGGCAACGTCGTCGAAGATGCGCATGCCCTGCTCCAGGGTTTCGCCGAAGCGTTCCTCCTCGGCGCGAAGGGCACGCTCGACCAGGTCGCGTTTGACCGCGAGTTCGGGATACGCATCACCCATCACCTCGACCAGCGGCGCGACCATCTTCCAGAAAAAGTCGCCGCGCACGCCGAGCATCCAGCCATGGCGCAGCGCGCGGCGGATGATCCGGCGCAGCACGTAGCCGCGGCCTTCGTTCGAAGGCAGCACGCCGTCGACGATCAGGAAGCTGCAGGCACGAATGTGGTCGGCGATCACGCGCAGCGACTTGTTGCCGGCGTCGGCGGTGTCGGTGAGCCTTGCCGCGGTCGCGATCAGGTGCTGGAACAGATCGATCTCGTAGTTGCTGTGTACGTGTTGCAGTACCGCGGCGACACGCTCCAGGCCCATGCCGGTATCCACGCACGGCGCCGGCAGCGGTTGCAGGCTGCCGTCGGGCTGGCGGTCGAACTGCATGAACACGAGATTCCAGATCTCGATGAAACGGTCCCCATCCTCGTCGGGCGAACCGGGCGGGCCGCCGGCGATATGCGCGCCGTGGTCGTAGAAGATCTCGGTGCACGGCCCGCAGGGGCCGGTGTCGGCCATCTGCCAGAAGTTGTCGGACACATACGGCGCGCCCTGGTTGTCGCCGATGCGGACGATGCGCTCGGGCGGCAGGCCGATCTGGTCATGCCAGATGCCGTAGGCCTCCTCATCGCTGTGATAGACGGTGACCAGCAGGCGCTCGGCGGGCAGCTTCCACACTTCGGTCAGCAACTCCCAGGCCCATGCGATCGCTTCGTTCTTGAAGTAATCGCCGAACGACCAGTTGCCGAGCATCTCGAAGAACGTGTGATGGCGGGCGGTATAGCCGACCTGGTCGAGGTCGTTGTGTTTGCCGCCAGCGCGCAGGCAACGCTGCACATCGGCCGCGCGCACGTAGCTGCGCTTCTCGGCGCCGAGGAACACGTCCTTGAACTGCACCATGCCGGAGTTGGTGAACAGCAAGGTCGGGTCGTTGCCCGGCACCAGGGGTGCCGAAGGCACGATGGTGTGGCCCTTGCCGCGGAAGAAGTCGACGAAATCGCGGCGGATCTCGGAAGTGCTGGGTTTGGAAGAGGACATGGGATCGATGGCTGGCGGGCGCAGGGTCCGGCCCGCGGTCCCGCAAGGTGCGGGCGCGGATTGGAGCAGACAACCCAATACGATCAGGTTAGCAGGCCGCCGTGCGCCGTGTGCATTCGCCCCATGGTTGCAACGGCCATGCCGTACGCGGATACGCCGTCCGTAGGCATGAGCCGTTCAATCGTCGCCAGGGTCGCGAAGCGCGGCGCGCATGCTGTCGCCATCGAAGCCGCGACGGATCAGCAGATCGGCTGCCTTGCGTCGCATCGCCATGCTGTTCGCGATGGCGGGGCCGACTCGCCGCCGTACCAAGTCACGGGCACGCGCCCGCCAATCATCCTCGCCGGCCTCGGCAAGCGCCGCGAACGCGGCAGCGATGGTGTCGTGGTCGAGACCATGGCTGGCGAGCTCCGCGCGGATCCGCAACGGGCCGTAACCGTGGGTGGCACGGGTGCGGGCGAGCATGGTCGCGAAACGACGTTCATCCTGCCAGCCCGCCGCTGTCATCCGGTCGACCGCGGCGGCGGCCTCATCGGCAGCGATTCCGCGCGCTACCAGTTTGCGCGACAGTTCCTGCCTGGAATGCTCGCGCCTGACCAGCAGGCCGAGCGCACGCTGTGCCGGCGTGCTCTCACGCCGACGTCGCTTGCCTCCGGAGGCGAGGCTGTCATCGGTACTCATCTACGAGGCCGGCGCTCCAACGGGGGTGATGGTCAGGCCTCGACATCGCTCTCCTGGATCGGTGCAGTTCCAGCCGGAACGAACTTCTCCCGCAGCGCGACCTCGAGCTTTGCCGCCACCGCCGGATTCTCCTTGAGATACTGGCGTGCGTTTTCCTTGCCCTGGCCGATGCGCTCCTCGCCGTAGCTGTACCAGGCGCCGGCCTTCTCGACCAGCTTGGCGTCCACACCCATGTCGATCAGTTCGCCCTCGCGGCTGATGCCCTCGCCGTACAAGATCTCGGTGAAGATCACCTTGAATGGCGGCGCCAGCTTGTTCTTGACCACCTTGATCTTGGTCTGATTGCCGATGATCTCGTCGCCTTTCTTGATCGAGCCGATGCGACGGATGTCCAGGCGCACCGACGCATAGAACTTCAACGCGTTGCCACCGGTGGTCACTTCCGGGCTCTGCCCCGGCATCATGACGCCGATCTTGTGGCGCAGCTGGTTGATGAAAACCACCATGCAATTGCTGCGCTTGATATTGCCGGTCAGCTTGCGCAGCGCCTGGCTCATCAGCCGCGCCTGCAGGCCCGGGAGCACGTCACCCATCTCACCCTCGATCTCGGCCTTCGGCGTCAGCGCCGCAACCGAGTCGATCACCACCATGTCGACCGCGTTGGAACGCACCAGCATGTCGGTGATTTCCAGTGCCTGCTCGCCAGTGTCGGGCTGCGACACGAGCAGGTCATCGACGTTGACGCCGAGTTTCTGCGCATAGGTCGGGTCGAGCGCATGCTCGGCGTCGACGAATGCGGCGGTGCCGCCGGCCTTCTGGCACTGCGCGATGGCCTGCAGTGCCAGCGTGGTCTTGCCCGAGGATTCCGGGCCGTAGATCTCGATCACGCGGCCCTTGGGCAGGCCGCCGATGCCGAGCGCGATGTCGAGCAGCAGCGAACCGGTCGGGATCACCGGGATCGCTTCGGCGACGCGATCGCCCATGCGCATCACCGAACCCTTGCCGAACTGCTTCTCGATCTGGGTCAGTGCGGCCGACAGGGCACGTTTCTTGTTCTCGTCCATCGCGGATTCCTCAGGTGGGTGTCGTGGTTGCTGGCACGTTAGGGGATGCGGGTCGCTCAGGCTGAGACTGATCGACCGCGCAACAAAAATTAATATGGCGACGGGCGCAGCCCCACCCGGCAACTGCCCGTTGCCATGTCGGGAAATGCCGCGAGGGAGACGTTGTCTTCAACGGTTCGGCCTGACCAGCCCGCAATACAGGCCTTCGATGGCGAAGTCCTGATCGGGCTGGACATCGATCGGCGCGTAGTCGGGATTGCGCGGCAGCAGCTGGATGTGCTGCTTGCCGATCTTCAGCAGCTTGACCGTGATCTCGTCGTCGATCCGCGCCACCACGATCTGCCCGGAGCGCGCATCGCGGGTGCGATGCACGCCGATCAGGTCGCCATCGAAGATGCCCTCGTCGCGCATCGAGTCGCCCTTCACCTTCAGCAGGTAATCCGGCGCCGGGGAAAAGAACACGCGGTCCAGCAGCACGTAGCTGTCCGCACCGAGGCTTGCCTCATCAATGCCGGCACCGATCGGCAGACCGGCCGCGACCTGGCCCAGTACCGGCAGGTGCAGGGCATCGCCATCGGCCGTCGCCAGCGCAAGTTCCCGCTGCGGCGGCTGCGGTCTCTGGCGGACGCGGATGCCGCGTGCACGCCCGGGAATGCGCTCGATAGCGCCGGCTGCTTCCAGGGCTTCCAGATGGTATTGCGCGGCGCGCACGCCCTTGAAGCCGAAGGCACGGGCGATCTCCGCCTGCGATGGCGGCATGCCCTCGGTTTCGATCCGCTCGGCGATCAACGCCAGGATTGCGTGCTGGGTGTCGGTCAGGTCCATGTTAGTAGTAATACTACTAACGAGTCCCAGCCGTCAAGTCCAGATCGTCAAGTCCTGGGATGCAATCGAGAGCAAGCCTCGCAGTGCGGCGGCGACCGTCTGCCGCCGCACCGCCTCGCGGTCGCCATCGAAATGGAACAGTTCGGCACTGGGGTAACCGCCGCGGTGCTTCCACGCGATCCACACGGTGCCGACCGGCTTGTCGGCGGTGCCGCCGCCGGGCCCGGCGATCCCGGTCACCGCCACGGCGACGCCGGCCCCGGAATGCACCAGCGCCCCGGACACCATCTCGATCACGGTCTCGCGACTGACCGCACCGAAGTGCTCCAGCGTTTCCGCACGCACGCCGAGCAGCCGCTGCTTCGCCTCATAACTGTAGGCCGTCATGCCGCAGTCGAACCAGTCCGACGAGCCGGCGATGTCGGTCACGGTCTTGGCGATCCAGCCGCCGGTGCAGCTTTCCGCCGTGACCAGCATCTGCCGTGCAGCGCGCAAATGTTCACCGACAGACGCGGCCAATCGCTGCAAGTCGTCTTCGTCAGGTGTGTGCATGCTGCAGGCTTCCTGTTTGTGATCGGCACGTCTGATCGGCATGTCGGATCGGCCAAACCAGGCGGCCTTTCTAGCCCATTCGACGCCGGATGTCTGCCGATGAAGGCGATTCATCAAGCCGGCCACTACCTCGCGCTCAACGGCCATCAGCGGCCGGCGAAAACTACTGCCGGCTGCAGCTTCAGGATGGGTCGCGCGCTGATCGCCGCGGCGGCCAGGCTGATCAGCACCACTCCCAGAGCGCCCACGATGGGAGTAAACCACATCATCCGGAACGGATATCCGATCCTCACAACGATCTCCCCGGCGATGCCGCACAGGCCGATCCCGATGCCGGTGCCCAGCAGCGAGCACGTCGCGGCCTGCACGAAGATCATGGAGAGCACCGTCCCGGACCGTGCGCCCATCGCTTTCAGGACCGCATATTGTTTTTGGTGCTCATAAGTGAACATGTAGAGCATGACGCCAGTCACCCCGAACCCCACGGTCATGGCCAGCGTGAGCATCGCAGCGATGTCCCCGACATCCTCCGAGTTGACCAGAAACCAGCGCACGGTATCGGACTTGAAATCCGCGGTCGACCGCGCGCGCAACCCGGTGCGTTGCTCGATGCGGGTGGCCAATGCTGCCGGCGACACGCCAGGCGCAGCCTTGGCCATGACAAAGGTCAGCGAGTAACGCTCGGGAGGAAGAATGCTGATGGCGGTGGACAGCGCCGCATACATCAGCGGTCGCGCCGGAAACCGGGGCAGCGTCCGGGAGCGCCCCACGACACGGACCAGATGGTCATTGACCAGGACCTCGTCCCCTTTGTCCAGTTCGCGCATCGGGGCGTCCAGGTGCACGCCATCGTGCGGCCACTGGTCGGCTTTCGACAGGGGAGTTTCGAGCTTGCCGCTGGTGCCACCCGCGTCGACCACGACCGCATTGGCGGTGTGCAACTCGATTGCGCTTTGTCCATTGATGGGCGGCGCCCCGGCGAGCGTGGCGTCGTCGACGCCGATGACCTGGAAGGGCTGGAACCGCCCATTGGGCAATCGTGCCTGCGCGGTGCCCAGCACCAGCGGGACTGCAAACTGCACACCTTCGACGCTGCGCACCCGCGACAGTGCGGAGTTGGGCATGTTGATGGTCTGTTCCACCGATTCAACCGCCGGATCCATGACCCAGACATCCGCTTCGCCATTCTCCGCAACCAGCGAAAATCCGTTGGTCATGAAGCCACAGAAGTAGGAGGCCGCGAAGGTGACCAGGAACGAGGTGAAGGCAATCCCGAACAGCAACCCGATGAACTTGGCCCGATCCGACATCAGCATCTTCAACGCGATGTGGAACATCAGGGCGAACGACCCGACGGTTTTGCCACCGGCGCAGCCTGGATGAAAACATCCATTTGCTGCCCGACATAGACCGGGATGGCGCTGCGATCGAAGCTGTAGATCACCTGCAGCACCCTGACATCCGATCGTTCAGTACTCTGTCCCGTCAACGACGTCTTTGGCGTGACATACGGCTCGATGTATTCGAAGCGCAGAGGCGTTCTCAACCTGGGGTTTCCTCGCACGATCGCTTCTGCGCTTGCTTTGGGTTTGACGCGCCAGGCATCGCTTTCGTCGATATCCACGCGCAGGAACATCCTCGTGTCGTCGCCCATCAGCAGCAATGGCGTGGCCAAGACCTTTGCATCGGCGTATTCACCCGCCCGAATGTTGATCTGGAGAATCCTGCCGGCCGAGGGCGCACGCACTACCGAGCGCTCGATATCAACCTTGGTCTGTCCGGCAATGGCGGTGGCGGAATCCACCGTCGCCTGCGCTGCCTGGGCATCGTCGCGAAGATCGCTGATGGCTTGGCGACTGACTACTTCCGAATCCAGATGCTGCAAGCGATTGATGGAATCGAGCCTGTGCCGGGGCTTGTCGACGGCGGCGCGGGCTTCATTGATCTTCGCCAGCTCGACGTCCAAGCGCGCCTGCAGGTCCCGATCATCGATCTTGAACAGTGGATCTCCGCTGGTGACGAGCGCCCCAACCTTCACGTAAATCTCTTCGACAACGCCCGGCACCGTCGTGGCGATTGCAATATTCCCTCTTCCGATCTCGGTGATGCCCGATCCCGCAACGAACGAGGAAAATGGTGCCTGCGCAGGCTGGACCGCCGGTGCCGGAACCGCTACCCGTCGGTTGGTATCGATCACCGCGATCACGGCGATCACCACGCCCAATATCGCCAGACCTGGGAGCACGTAGGAACGCTTCACGCCACCCTGCCTTCGCCGTCGAGGACTTCGACCACCTTGCCGTCGTCCATGCGCGCTATCCGGTCAGCGAACTCGAAAATGCGGTTGTCATGGGTCACGACAATCAGCGCCCGATCCGGGGAACGCACGTTATCGCGGAGTATGGTCATCATCTCGTGACCGGTCTTGTGATCGAGGTTGCTGGTGGGTTCGTCGCAGATCACCAGCCTGGGGTCATGCACGAGGGCGCGCGCGATGGCGACCCGCTGTTGCTGGCCCCCACTGAGCTTCGGCGGTTTTTGGTGACTTCGCTCGCCCAGGCCTACTGACTCCAACATGGTGCGCGCCCGAGTTTCGGCCGCCTCCCTGGGAATCCCGTTGAGCAGCAGCGGAATGCTGACGTTTTCCAGCGCGGTCAGCGAGGGCAGCAGGTTGAACGCCTGAAACACGAAACCGATTGATTCGCCGCGAAAACGTGTCCGTTCGTCCGGCGGCAGATGTAGAACGTCGCGCCCCAACACGTCACATTGCCCGGCATCCTGATCCAGGATCGCGGTGATGATGGAGACCAACGTGGTTTTGCCGCAGCCGGAAGGGCCGACGATCATCAACAACTCGCCACGGCGCACATCCAAATCGACACCGCGAAGTGCTGTCTCCTTCGCCTCTCCCTCGCCATAGGATTTGGTCAGCCCTCGGCAACGGACCGCGATGTCTGGATCTGATTGCGTCGTCACGTCCTCAGTCCCGGAGCCGGCAGGGTCTTGTGGATTGTATCTGTCACGCCACTTTTCGACCGGCTTGGTGTAATGCCGATCCTGCTCGGGACCGACACGATGACCACCCCCCGCAAAGAAGAGGCCCTGCATGATTTCTTCTTGATCAGCGTCTGGATCAAGGGCCTGGTCGGCCTGATCCAGGCGGTCGCTGGGGTCCTTTTGCTGTTTGTAACTCAGCAAGCCCTCACCGCGTTCGTCCTGTATTTGACGACCCCCGAGTTGTCCGAAGACCCCCATGACCTGATAGCTACCTTGCTGAAAAGCAGCGCCGAGCATTGGGGTGCGGGAACGCAACTGTTTGCCAGCATCTACCTGATTACCCATGGGGCGATCAAGATTCTGCTGGTAGCGGCACTATTGCGAAAGAAGATGTGGTCATACCCCGTTTCGATGTGGGTTCTTGGCGCTTTCATCGTCTACCAATGTTATCGGTATACGCTCACGCACTCGGTTTGGCTCGTGCTGCTCACGGCACTGGATGTCGTGGTTGTTTTTTTGATCTTCCACGAATATCGAATGCGCAAGGCCCGTGGCCTTGTGGTGCAAGAGGTTCCTGGAGGTTGATTGGCGGCGAAAATATTTCGCGTTAGTGCCGTAGAACACGCCTATCTACCCCAGGCTGGCTGACGAGCTGTGGAACAACACAACCGCGCCAAGCGTCCCTTCAGCGTAGCCTCCCGCGACCAAGTCATTGCGCGTTCCGGGCACTCGCATCCGGGTTCCGGCACAATGAGCGTGAATACGGCAATCCCTGATGGGTGAACTGATTTTCTGTTTTGACCCCAACTTTTGCAGTGCTTCCGACACGTTGGCGGAGCCGGCAGCATCTGGGCTACCTCAGAGGTTCGCAAATACCGAACAGGCGAATTGACCATCGCGTTTCGACGCGCAATCGTTTTTCCAATCAAGGTGTTATGAAACAAGAAAAGTCGCCGGAACATACTCCGCTCATGCGCCAGTTCTTCGCCGCCAAGGCCGAGCATCCGGACGTGCTGCTGTTCTTTCGCATGGGCGATTTCTACGAGTTGTTCTTTGATGACGCGCGCAAGGCGGCGAAGCTGCTCGACATTACCCTGACCCAGCGCGGTAGTTCCGCCGGGCAGCCGATCCCGATGGCCGGCGTGCCGTATCACGCGGCCGAAGGCTATCTCGCCCGATTGGTGGCGCTCGGCGAATCGGTGGCGATCTGCGAGCAGATCGGCGATCCGGCACTGGCGAAAGGATTGGTTGAACGCAGGGTCGTGCGCATCGTCACCCCGGGCACGGTGACCGACGAGGCGATGCTGAGCGAACGCCGCGACACTTTGCTGCTGGCGGTGTCGCGCAACAAGCAAGGCTGCGGGCTGGCTTGGGCCGATCTGGCCAGCGGCCGTTTCCTGGTCAACGCGGTCGACAGCGACGATGCGCTCGAGGCGGAGCTCGCGCGATTGCAGCCGGCCGAACTGCTGCTGCCCGACGAGGGCACCTGGCCGGCGTCGATCCTGCAACATCCAAGCTTGCGCCGGCGTGCGCCGTGGCTGTTCGATGCCGACAGTGGCCGCCGCCAGCTGCTGCAGTTCTTCGGCCTGCATGACTTGTCCGGCTTCGGCATCGACGACAGCACACCTTCTAAAGGCGAGCTCATGATCGCCGCCGCAGGTGCCCTGCTCGGCTACGTTGAGGAAACCCAGAAACAACGCCTGCCGCACCTGACCGCGATCGCGGTCGAGTCCAGCGACGGCGCGATCGCGATGAACGCGGCCACGCGCCGGCATCTGGAACTCGACACGCGTGTAGATGGCGATACCAAAACAACGCTGCTCGGCGTGCTCGATTCGACCATCACGCCGATGGGTGGGCGCCTGCTGCGACGCTGGCTGCACCGCCCGTTGCGCGACCGCCGCGTGCTCGGCGAGCGCCACCATGCCGTCGCCACGCTGATCGACCTGCGCGCCGACGTCGAAGTGCGCGAAGCCTTCCGCGCGCTCGGCGACCTCGAGCGCATCCTCGCCCGCATCGCGCTGCGCAGCGCACGGCCGCGCGATCTGTCAACGCTGCGCGACGGCCTCGGCCTGTTGCCCGCCTTGGGCGTGATTCTTGCACCGCTCGACTCGCCGCGTTTGCAGGCACTCGCCGCCGAACTCGGCGAGCATGACGCGCACGCACACCTGCTTGCGTCAGCCATCGTGCCGCAACCGCCGCTGCTGGCGCGCGATGGCGGCGTGTTCGCCGAAGGCTACGACGCCGAACTGGACGAACTGCGCCAGCTCAGCAACCACGCCGACCAGTTCCTGGTCGAGCTGGAGCAACGCGAGCGCGCGGCCAGCGGCATCCCGACGCTGAAGGTCGGCTACAACCGTGTGCACGGCTACTACATCGAGATCAGCAAGGGCCAGTCCGGCAAGGCGCCGACGCACTACACGCGACGGCAGACGTTGACAGGTGCCGAGCGCTACATCACCGAGGAGCTGAAACAGTTCGAGGACAAAGTGCTGTCGGCGCGCGAGCGTTCGCTGTCGCGCGAGAAGCTGCTGTACGAAGGCCTGCTCGATGCCTTGAACGAACGCCTGGAGCCGCTGAAACGCTGCGCCGCAGCGCTGAGCGAACTCGACGTGCTCGCCGGCTTCGCCGAGCGCGCGCAGGCGCTGGACTGGTCGCAACCGCAACTCGACGACGCGCCGGGCATCCGCATCGAGCGCGGGCGCCATCCGGTGGTGGAAGCGGTGCGCGCCGAGCCGTTCGAGCCCAACGACCTGGTGCTCGACTGCGCGCCTGATCACGTCGGACTGCGCATGCTGGTGATCACCGGCCCAAACATGGGTGGCAAGTCCACTTACATGCGCCAGAACGCGCTGATCGTGCTGCTCGCGCACATCGGCAGCTTCGTACCAGCGGCGCACGCGGTGATCGGCCCGATCGACCGCATCCTCACCCGCATCGGCGCCGGCGACGATCTCGTCCGCGGGCAATCGACCTTCATGGTCGAGATGAGCGAGACCAGCTACATCCTGCACCACGCGACGTCCGAATCGCTGGTGCTGATGGACGAGATCGGCCGCGGCACCTCGACCTACGACGGCCTCGCGCTTGCGGACGCTTGCGCGCGCCATCTTGCCGCGGTCAATCGCAGTTACACGCTGTTCGCCACGCACTATTTCGAATTGACCGCGCTCGCCGAACCGGGCAGCGGCATCGGCAACGTGCACCTCGACGCGGTCGAGCATGGCGATTCGCTGGTGTTCATGCATGCGGTCATGAACGGACCGGCCGATCGCAGCTTCGGGCTGCAGGTCGCCGCCCTCGCGGGTTTGCCGAAGACCGTGGTGCGGCAGGCGCGCGCACGGTTGGCCGAACTGGAACGACAGGGTCGCGATGCGCCGGTGGCGCTGATGACAGCGCAGGCGCTCGACACACCGCAACAGATCGGATTGTTCGCGCCGTCATCGGCCGCCATCGAGGCACTCACCGCGCTCGATCCGGACGAACTCACGCCGAAGCAGGCGCTGGAAGCTCTATACCGGCTGAAAGCCCTGCAATAGCAGCCACGGCTACAGCGTTTCGATGTCGCCCAGCGCGCGGATCAGCCGTCGCGCGCGCTTGTCGGGTTTCGTTTCCGGCGCGCGATAGCCGGCGCGCTCGGCGGCGCGGATCGCGCGCGCGGATTCGCGTCGCGCGCGTGAGGATTCGCTTTCGGCATACAACTTCTGCGCGACGTTGGCCGGGCCGCGGTTGTCGCTGAGTTCGCGCACCTGGATCTCGAAGCTGTCCTCGTCACGGGTGACGCGCAGGGCATCACCGATGCGCACCATGCGCGAGGCCTTCGCGCGCTGCCCATCGACATCGACCTTGCCGGTCTCGATCGCCTGCTTGGCCAGGCTGCGGGTCCTGTAGAAGCGCGCCGCCCATAGCCACAGGTCCAGGCGCACGCCATCGCGTTCGTGTTCGGTGGAATGCATGCCGGGACGCTAGCGCCAACGCCACGCTGCGGCAACCCTCGCAATCCGTTGATGCGTGGGCCCTGAAACGCAAACGGCCGCCAATCGGCGGCCGTGCGACGACGCGAGGCGCTGGATCAGGCCACGCGTTGATCAGGCATTGGCAGCGTCGGCCTTGGCCTTGGCATTGCCGGCCAGATCTTCCTTGATGCGCGCCTTCTTGCCTTCCAGGCCGCGCAGGTAGTACAGCTTGCCGGCGCGCACCGCACCGCGGCGCTTGACCTGCACCGAGTCGATGATCGCGCTGTGGGTCTGGAACACGCGCTCGACGCCGTAGCCATGCGAAATCTTGCGCACGGTGAACGCGGAATTCAGGCCGCCATTCTTCTTGGCGATGACCACGCCTTCGTAGGCCTGCACGCGCTCGCGGGCCCCTTCCTTGACCTTGACGTTGACGACGACGGTGTCGCCCGGGCCGAAGTCCGGCAGCGTGCGCTGCACCTGCGCGGCTTCAAATTCCTGGAGCAGCGTATGGATTGAGGGCTTCTTCATGGGACTGGCCTGGGTCTTTAGTTTGGGGTCGCGTGCCGAAGCGCGCGCCGGTCGTTCGGGGCGACGCATGGCGCGCCCGGCGGGTGTTACTAAGCCGCGCATTATAGCGGGATTTTCCCGTTTGGCGCGAGTCGCTTACGTCGATGCGCTTACGTGTATTCACCGGGAAGGCTGCCCCGCTCCGCGCGGAACGCGTCCAGTAGCCTGCGGTCCGCAGCCGAGAGCGCGGCCTCGTCCAGCAGGTCCGGGCGCCGCAACCAGGTCCGGCCCAGCGCCTGCTGCCGACGCCAGCGGGCAATTTCGGCGTGATTGCCCGACATCAGCACCGCCGGCACCGCGCCCAGCGCGTGTTCGACCGGACGGGTGTAATGCGGACAATCGAGCAGGCCGTCCTCGAAGCTGTCCTGGGCGGCGGATTCGGCGTCGTTCAGCGCCCCCTCCTGCAGGCGCGCGAGCGCGTCCACCACCACCGCCGCGGCCAGTTCGCCGCCGGACAGCACGTAGTCGCCGATCGACAACTCCTCGTCGACTTCCGTCGCGATCAGGCGCTCGTCGATGCCTTCGTAGCGCCCACACAGCAGGATCACGCGATCGCGGGTCGCCAGCTCGCGCACCTTGGCCTGGTCCAGGCGGGCGCCCTGCGGGCTGAGATAGATCACTTTCGCCGGCGCAGGATCTGCCGCGCGCGCCGCGTCGATGCAGTCACGTAGCGGATCGATCAGCATCACCATGCCGGGTCCGCCGCCGAACGGGCGTTCGTCGACGCGGCGATAGTTGCCGCTCGCGTAATCGCGCGGATTCCAGCCATGAAGCGCCAGCAGCCCGCGCTCCTGCGCGCGTCCGACGACCCCGAAACCGGCGCACTGGGCGATGAATTCGGGGAACAAGCTGACGACGTCAACGCGCATACCAGTTGTCATCCTGAGTGTAGCGAAGGATCTGCTGTCGGTGGCGACCGGAGCGAAAAAATAGATTCCTCGCTGCGCTCGGAATGACAGTTCTAGAAGTCGGCGTCCCAATCCACGGTGACCACGCCAGCATCGAAATCCACCGACTTGATGTAGTCCGGTTCGAGGAACGGGATCATGCGCTCGCGCTCGCCGTGCGCGACCAGCACGTCGTTGGCGCCGGTGGAAAACAGGTGCGAGACGGTGCCGAAGTCGGCGCCATCCAGATTCACCACGCGCAGGCCTTCCAGGTCGATCCAGTAGTACTCGCCCGGCTCCGGCGGCGGCAGCGCGGAGCGCGGCACCCAGACTTCCGTGCCGCGCAGCGCCTCGGCGGCGTCGCGATCGGCGATGTCGGGAAACGTCGCGACCTGGCCCTTGATCGTCTCGCGCCCGCGCGCGCCGGCAAGCTCGCGCTCGACGCCGCGAGCGTCACGCAGGATCCAGGGCTGATAGCTGAAGATCGCGGACTTGGGGTCGGTGAACGACTCGAGCTTGAGTTCACCGCGCACGCCAAACGCGCCAAGCACCCTGCCGAGCAGAATCATCTGCTGCGAGGCAGGGCGCGTCGTGTCCATGCTTCAGTAACCGCGCGAAATGCGCGGCCGGACATCAAGCTGCCGGGGCAGCCGGCTGGTCGGCGGTTTTCGCAGCCTGCTTGTAAAGGTCGGCGACCTTGTCGGTCATCTGCGCACCCAGCCCGATCCAGTGCTGCACGCGCTCGGTATCGAGCTCAACGCGCGTCTCGCCACCGGTGGCGACGGGGTTGTAGAAACCCACACGCTCAATGTTGCGGCCGTCGCGCGCGCTGCGGCTGTCGGTGACGATGATGTGGTAGAAGGGGCGCTTCTTGGCGCCACCACGCGTCAGGCGAATCTTGACCATGTGCTGCAGTTCCTGTGTTGCCCAGTCGGCGAACGTGCCGAGGTAAGCAGGACATTGTAAGCCATTGGCTGACCGAGGGAAACTACGCGTCAAAACCAGCGATCAGCGCATCGGCGGCATCCCGCGCCCGCCCATCATCCCCTGCATCCCGCGCATCAGGCCCTTCATGCCGCCGCGGCCCATCTTGGCCATCATCTTTTCCATCTGCTGGTACTGCTTCATCAGCTTGTTGACGTCGGCCGGCAGCATGCCGGCCCCCCTGGCGATGCGCGAGCGGCGCGATCCGTTCAGCAACGCCGGATTGCGGCGCTCCTTTTTGGTCATCGAATTGATGATCGCCACCATCCGTGGCACTTCCTTGCCGGTGACCTGCGCCTTGACGTGATCCGGGATCTGGCCCATGCCCGGCAGCTTGTCCATCAGCCCGGACAGGCCACCCATGTTCTGCATCTGCTCGAGCTGGTCGCGCATGTCGTTGAGGTCGAACTTCTTGCCCTTGGCGACCTTCTCCGCGAGTTTCTGCGCCTTGTCCTTGTCGACCTGCTGCTCGACCTGCTCAACCAGCGACAGCACGTCGCCCATGTCGAGTATCCGGCTGGCGATGCGCTCCGGGTGGAACACGTCGAGGCCGTCTGGCTTTTCGCTGACACCAATGAACTTGATCGGGCGGCCGGTGATGTAGCGCACCGACAATGCGGCGCCACCGCGGGCGTCGCCGTCGGTCTTGGTGAGCACGACGCCGGTCAGCGGCAGCGCTTCGGAGAACGCCTTGGCGGTCACCGCGGCATCCTGGCCGGTCATCGCATCGACCACGAACAACGTCTCGACCGGCGACGCCGCGGCGTGCAGCGCCTTGATCTCGGCCATCATCGCCTCGTCGATCGCGAGGCGGCCGGCGGTGTCGACGATCAGCACGTCGACATAGGACTTGCGCGCATCGTCGATCGCGGCGCGGACGATGGCTTCGGGTTTCTGGTCGGCAGACGACGGGAAGAACAGCACGTCGACCTGTTGCGCAAGCTGCCTGAGCTGCTCGATCGCGGCCGGGCGGTAGACGTCGGCCGACACCACCATCACCTTCTTCTTTCGCCGCTCCTTCAGATGTTTGGCGAGCTTGGCGACGGTGGTGGTCTTGCCCGCGCCCTGCAGGCCGGCCATCAGGATCACCGCCGGCGCCGGCACGTTGAGGTTGAGGTCACTCGCCTGCGAACCCATCACCGCGGTCAGCTCGTCGCGCACGACCTTGATCAGCGCCTGGCCCGGGGTCAGCGACTTCAGCACTTCCTGCCCGACCGCGCGCACCTTGATCCGCTCGATCAGCGCCTGCACCACCGGCAACGCGACGTCGGCTTCCAGCAGCGCGATGCGCACCTCGCGCGTGGCCTCGCGGATGTTCTCCTCGGTCAGCCGGCCGCGGCCGCGCAGGCGCTCCATGGTGCCGGACAGGCGCTGGGTCAGGGATTCGAACATGGGTCGCCGCAATCGGAAATCGGGCGCGGATTATAGCTGCGCCTCGGGAATACCCGCTTGCGATATGCCTCAACGCGCCGCCGCGCGCTTGGGAACCCGCTCTCTGGGATCCTACATCCGCCGCAACTGAAGTCGCTGCTACAAATCGCAAGCCCTATGCGACACTGCCGCGATGACACTCGTTCTCATCGCCGTCGTCGCCTACCTGGCCGCCGCAATCGTGCTGGCGCGTGCGCTCGCGCGCGATGCCGACAGCAGAGCACGTGGCTGGCTGCTGCTCGCACTGCTCGCACTGTTGTTGCATGCCGCCTTCCATATCCAGGCCTGGCGCGAAGCCGCTGGTCCCGACATGCATTTCTTCGCCGCACTGTCGCTGGTCGGCCTGGGGATGGCGGCGATGACCACGTTGGTCGGCGCCTTCGGGCGGATGGCAGCGGTTGGCGTGATTGCGTTTCCGCTCGCGGCGGCGGGACTGGTCGGCTACGCCAGCTATGGACATGTCCATTCCGAAGGCCTGGACTGGCGCCTGCAATTGCATGCGTGGTGCGCACTGCTCGCTTACGCCACGCTGGCCATAGCGGCGCTGCTGGCGCTGATGCTGTGGGCGCAGGAACGTGCGCTGCGCCGACGCGAATTTCGCCCATGGCTGCGCGCGTTGCCGCCGCTGACCGAGCTCGAGTCCTTGCTGTTCCGCACGATTACGGTGGGTTTCATCCTGCTGACTGCAACCCTGCTCACCGGCGTGCTGTTCGTCGAGAACCTGTTCGCCCAGCATCTGGTCCAGAAGACCGTGCTCAGCGTGTTGTCGTGGCTGCTGTTCGGCGGGCTGCTGTTCGGGCGCTGGCGCTACGGTTGGCGCGGCGCGGTCGCGGTGCGCTGGACACTGACGGCGATGGCGCTGCTGGTGCTGGCGTTCTTCGGCAGCAAGTTCGTGCTGGAACTGGTGCTGCACCGACCCGGCTGACTGCAACCGTTCAGCTGCGGGCTGCGATTAGCCATCACTGAATTAATTGCATTGACAACTATTGCGCGGGCATGCATCATGCGCCGCCATGAATACGCTCCCTCCCGTCCCCTGCAGCGGCTCGACCCTCGCCCTGCTGGTGCGCGAGATCCGTGATGCCTTCTGGACCCAGATGGAGCGCGACCTCGCCGCCACCGGGCATGAGCTGACTTTCAGCCAGTACATCACCCTGAAGAAGCTGGCCGAAGGCACCGCCGGCGTGACCGATCTGGCTCGCGCCGCGCAACTGCACCCCGGCGCGATGACCCGGCTGCTGGACAAGCTCGAGGCCAGGGGCATCGTGACCCGCGTGGTCGACCCCGACGATCGTCGCGCACTGCACATCCACCTGACCGACGCCGGCATCGCGATATGGCACGACATCAACCACTGCGGCCAGAACGTGCGCGAACGGGCGATGGCCGGCATGAGCGAAGCCGACCGCGAACAACTCACGCGCCTGTTGACCCAGGTCCGCGACAATCTTTCCCCCACTGGTTCCTGAACCATGTCCAGACTCGACTCCCGCCCGGACCGTGGGCTGCACCCCGTATTCAGCACACTGGTGCTTGGCGTCTTGCTAGCCGGCTGCGCCAGCACCCATGACCTCGCGCCCCAAGGCAACTTGCTCGACGCCGACCAGCTGGCAACCAGCCGCAGCCTCGGCACTGTGTCCGCGGCCGCGTTCCCGCAGCAGGACTGGTGGATCACGCTCGGCGATCCGCAACTCGATGCATTGATCGCCGAGGCGCTGGCCGGCACGCCCTCGCTAGATGCGGCCGATGCACGCGAGCGCCAG
Source organism: Luteimonas sp. (assembly GCA_035543275.1). Classification (GTDB taxonomy): domain Bacteria; phylum Pseudomonadota; class Gammaproteobacteria; order Xanthomonadales; family Xanthomonadaceae; genus Cognatiluteimonas. Next base: position 24,548 of record DASZZT010000145.1, read on the forward strand.
GCGATCGCGCAGGCCGGCCTTGCCGACGCGGCGCGCAAGCCGACGCTCGGCGCCGGCGCGCAGTACTCGGGCCTGCTGATTCCGGAATCGGTCGCGCCCGCACCGCTCGGCGGCGCATACAAGGGCATCTTCCTGCTCGACCTCAACTTCAAGTACACGCTGGATCTGTGGGGCGGCAAGCGCGCGAAGTGGGAAGCCGCACTCGGCCAGGCGCGCGCCGCCGAAGTCGATGCACAGGCGGCGCGACTGACGTTGTCCGCGGACATCGCGCGCGCCTACGTGGTGCTGGCACAGGCGTTCGCCGCGCACGATGTCGCCATCGCCGAAAAAGAACGCGCGACGCACCTGCTCGATCTCGGCCGCCAGCGCGTCAAGGCCGGCCTCGACAACCAGCTGCAAATCCGCCAGGCCGAAAGCAGCGTCGCCAGCGCGCAGCAGCAGGCGCAGGCGGCGCAGCAGCAGATCGATGCGCTGCGCAACGCGCTCGCCGCGCTGCTCGGCAAGGGTCCGGATCGTGGCCTGGACATCGCCAGGCCGGCCTTGCTTGCAGCGCCTTCGCCACAGGTGCCGGCGCTGCTGCCGAGCGAGCTGCTCGGCCATCGTCCCGACGTCGTCGCCGCGCGCTGGCGCGTGGAAGCTGCGCGTCACGGCATCAAGGCGAGCAAGGCCGCGTTCTATCCGACCATCAACCTCAGTGCAATCGTCGGCCTCGCCGGCGGTGGCCTGTCCGACCTGTTCAACACCGATGCGTTGCTGGTGCAGGGCGGCCCCGCGATCAGCCTGCCGATCTTCGACGGCGGCGGCCTGCGCAACCAGCTTGCCAAGAGCGATGCCGACTACGACCTCGCCGTCGCCGCCTACAACCAGACGCTGGTCAGCGCCTTGCGCGAAGTCACTGATGCGCTGCAGGCCGCGCGTTCGCTGGATGCACAGATCGCCTCCACGACCCAGGCGCGCGCCGCCGTGCAGGCTGCGTGGCAATTGGCCACTACGCGCTATCACGCGGGCCTGGGCACGCAACTCGACGTGCTTGCCGCGCAAAGCCCGCTGCTGCAATTCGACCAGCAACTGGCGGCATTGCGTGCGCAACGCATCACCGCCGCGATCGACCTCGACCGCGCGCTCGGTGGCGGCCTTGTACTCACCTCTCCTGACTCGACCCCAGACATCGCCAAGGCCTCCACGCCATGACTACCGAACTCAATCCGAACGCCACGGCCACTGCGCCGCAGAAGAACGGCAAGCGCCGCAAACTCCTGTTCGGCCTGCTCACTGTCGTGGTGATCGCGGGCATCGCCTGGTTGCTGTGGTATCTGCTGGTCGCGCGCTGGCACCAGGACACCGACGACGCCTACGTGCAGGGCAACGTCGTCAGCATCACCGCGCAGACCACCGGCACCGTGGTCAGCATCGGCGCCGATGACGGCATGAAGGTCGCGGCCGGCCAGGTGCTGGTGCGGCTCGATCCGAACGATGCGCGCGTCGCCTACGAGCAGGCTGTCGCCAACCTCGCCAACACCGTGCGCCAGGTGCGCGGGCTGTACAGCGCGGTCGATGCCGGCCAGGCCGATCTTGCCGCGCGCCAGGTCGCGGTGCAGAAGGCGCGCGAAGACGTGGATCGCCGCAGCGGGCTGGTCGCAAGCGGCGCGGTGTCATCGGAGGAACTGGCACACGCGCGCAATGAACTTGCCGCCGCCGAAGCCGCGCTGTCGTCGTCACACGGGCAACTCTCACGCAATCGCGCACTCGTCGATGCGACCACGCTCGCGCAGCAACCGCAGGTGCAGGTCGCGGCCGCACAGGTGCGATCGGCCTTCCTCAACCTGCAGCGCGCGGCGATCGTGTCGCCGATCAACGGCTACGTCGCCAAGCGCAGCGTGCAGCTTGGCCAGCGCGTGCAGCCGGGCGCGCCGCTGATGGCGGTGATCCCGCTGGAACAGGTCTGGGTCGACGCCAACTTCAAGGAGACACAACTGGGGAAGATGCGCCTGGACCAGCCGGTCGAACTCACCTCCGACCTTTACGGCAGCGACGTCAAGTACGACGGCAAGCTCGTCAGCCTCGGCCTGGGCACCGGCAGCGCGTTCTCGCTGCTGCCGGCGCAGAACGCCAGCGGCAACTGGATCAAGATCGTGCAGCGCGTGCCGGTGCGGATCAAGCTCGATCCCAGGCAGCTCGCCGCGCATCCGTTGCGGCTGGGCATGAGCATGTCGGTTGATGTCGGCATCCGCGACCAGAACGGTCTGGTGCTGCCGGCCGCAACATCGGCCAAGCCGGTGCTGGCCACGCAGGCGTATGCCAAGCAGCTCACCGATGCCGACGCGCTGATCGAGCGGATCATCGAACAGAACCTGCCGCGCGGCGCGCACGACTGATCGCCGACGCTCCATGTCCAACATCGTCGAACAAGAAGAAAAGTTCGGGCTTCCGATCACACCGGAGCCTGCCGGAATCTTCCGCCCGCCCAACCTCGCACTGGCGACGATCGGCCTCGCGCTGGCATCGTTCATGCAGGTGCTGGACATCACCATCGCCAACGTCTCGTTGCCGACGATCGCCGGCAATCTCGGCGCCAGTGCCAACCAGGCGACGTGGGTAATCACCTCGTTTGCAGTCAGCAATGCGATCGCGCTGCCGCTGACCGGTTACCTCACCCGTCGTTTCGGCGAACGCAAACTTTTCATGTACGCGACGCTGCTGTTCACGCTGGCGTCGTTGCTGTGCGGGCTGGCCAACAGCATGGGCCTGCTGGTGCTGGCGCGCGCGATCCAGGGCTTCGTCGCCGGCCCGATGTACCCGATCACCCAGGCGCTGCTCATCTCGATCTATCCACCGCACAAACGCGGACAGGCGATCGCGCTGCTGGCGATGGTGACCGTGGTCGCGCCGATCGCAGGACCGATCCTCGGTGGCTGGATCACCGACAACTACAGCTGGGAATGGATCTTCTTCATCAACATCCCGATCGGCATCTTCGCCAGCGTGGTCGTCGGCCGCCAACTCAAGGGCCGGCCCGAGCGCCTGGAAAAACCGAAGATGGATTACATCGGCCTGGCGACGCTGGTGCTCGGCGTCGGTGCGTTGCAGATCCTGCTTGACCTGGGCAACGACGAAGATTGGTTCAACTCGACCAAGATCGTGTTCCTGGCGGTCGTCGCGGCGGTCGCGCTGACGGTGTTCCTGATCTGGGAGCTCACCGACCGCGACCCGATCGTCAACCTGCGACTGTTCCGCCACCGAAACTTCACCGCCGGCACGATCGCGATGGTGCTGGCGTATTCGGCGTTCTTCTCCGTCGGCCTGCTGGTACCGCTGTGGCTGCAGCGCAATCTCGGCTACACACCGATCTGGGCCGGTTTCGCGACCGCGCCGATCGGCTTGCTGCCGGTGCTGTTGACGCCATTCGTCGGAATGTACGCGGCCAGGTTCGACCTGCGCATGGTCGCCAGCGTCGCCTTCGTGGCGATGGCGCTGACCAGTTTCATGCGGTCGAGCTTCAACCTGGATGTCGATTTCCAGCACGTGGCGATGGTGCAGTTCTGGCAGGGGCTCGGCGTTGCGCTGTTCTTCATGCCGGTGCTGACGATTTTGCTATCTGACCTGGAACCGCACGAGATCGCCGCGGGCTCCGGCCTTGCCACCTTCGTGCGCACGCTCGGCGGCAGCTTCGCCGCCTCTCTCACCACCTGGGCCTGGAACCAGCGCACGGTCATCCATCACGCGCAACTGACCGAGCGCATCGTTGCCGTCGATCCGGCGATGCAACAGACCGTGACCACACTCGGCCAAGGCGACCTGCAGCGCGGGGCGATGGTCCTGAACCAGATGATCTCGCAACAGGCCGCGCAGATCGGCTTCAACGAGATTTTCCACCTGCTGGGCATCCTGTTTTTGGTGGTGATCGCGTTCGTGTGGATCGCCAAGCCGCCGTTCGCGGCGAAGCTGGGCGGCGGTGCGGCGGCGGGTGGGCATTGATTCGCGAACCCACACCCTACAAGAGCAATCAATCAGCCGCGGCCGCCAACGCGTCCGCCAACCGCTCCACCGCAATCACTTCCAGCCCCTTGTAGCTCCCCGACTTGGGCGCATTCGCCTTCGGCACGATCGCGCGCTTGAAACCATGGGTAGCAGCTTCGCGCAATCGCTCCTCGCCATTGGGCACCGGGCGGATCTCGCCGGACAGGCCAACTTCGCCAAACACCACCGTCTTCTCCGCCAGCGGTTTGTCGCGCAACGACGACAGCACTGCCAGCAACACCGGCAAATCCGCCGCGGTTTCCTGCAGGCGGATGCCACCGACCACGTTGACGAACACATCCTGGTCGCCGACGCCGACACCGCCGTGGCGATGCAGCACCGCCAGCAGCATGGCGAGGCGATTCTGCTCGAGGCCGACCGCGACGCGACGCGGGTTCGACAACGGCGAGGCATCGACCAGCGCCTGCACCTCGACCAGCAATGGCCGCGTGCCTTCGCGCGTCACCATCACGCAACTGCCGGGCTGCGGTGTGCTGCTGCCGGAGAGGAAGATCGCCGACGGATTCGGGACTTCCTTCAGGCCACGCTCGCCCATCGCGAACACGCCGAGCTCGTTGATCGCGCCGAAGCGGTTCTTGAACGCGCGCAGCACGCGGAAGCGGCTGCCGCTGTCGCCCTCGAAATACAGCACCGCATCGACCATATGCTCGAGCACGCGCGGACCGGCGATGCTGCCGTCCTTGGTGACGTGTCCGATGAGGAACACCGTGGTACCGGTTTCCTTGGCATAACGCACCAATCGTGCGGCGGATTCGCGGACCTGGCTGACCGAGCCCGGCGCGGCGGTCAGCGACTCGGTCCAAAGAGTCTGCACAGAATCAGCGACGATGACTTTCGGTTTGGTCGCAGACGCATGTTCGAGGATACGCTCGATCCCGGTTTCGGCCAGCGCGTTGATTCCATCCAGCGGCAAGCCGAGGCGCACCGCACGGCCGGCGATCTGCGCCAGTGATTCCTCGCCGGTGACGTACAAGCTGGGCAAGCTCGGCGCCATTAGCGCGACGGCCTGCAGCAACAATGTCGATTTGCCGATGCCGGGATCGCCGCCGACCAGCACCACTGCGCCTTCGACCAAGCCGCCGCCAAGTACGCGATCGAACTCACCGATGCCGGTGGATACCCGTGCATCCTCGCTGTGGCGCACGTCCTTGAGCGCGGTGACCTGCGGCGCCTCGATCCTGCCAGCCCAGCTACTGCGCCGTGCAGCCGACGGCATGCTTGCAGCCTCAAGCACGATCTCCGACAGCGAATTCCACGCCCCGCACTCGTCGCACTGGCCCTGCCACTTGTTGTGCTCGCCGCCGCATTCGGCGCAGACGTAGGCGGTCTTGGCCTTGCTGGCCGATTTGCCGGGAAGCTTGCTCATGTGCACCGCGATCGATGGAGTGCATGCATGCTAACCGGGGGCGGTCGCGTGGGGCGAGACGCGCAAAAAGAGAAAGGCCCGCCGGAGCGGGCCTTTCAAAAAAACATCCGGCTGGCTTCAGGCCTTCGGATGATGCCTCGGCGGCGGTTGCGTTGCCGTCAGCGTACGTGGTGCCGGGAATAGGAATCGAACCTACGACCTACGCATTACGAATGCGCCGCTCTACCAACTGAGCTATCCCGGCGTGGGCGCGAAGTTTAGGCGGCGGGCCGGTCAGGGTCAATTTACCAGGGTGAGCCGCAGCTCCTTCGGCAGCGCGAACACCATGTCCTCGGGTTTGCCGTCGAGCTCGCGCACGGTGTGCGCGCCCAGCTCGCGCAGGCGCTCGATCACGCCACGCACCAGCACGTCGGGCGCCGACGCGCCGGCGGTCACGCCGATATGCCTGCGCCCGGCGATCCAGCGCGGGTCGATCTCGATCGCGCCGTCGATCAGGTGTGCCTCGACGCCTTCGCGCTCGGCCAACTCACGCAGGCGATTGGAATTGGAGCTGTTGGGCGAGCCGACCACCAGCACCAGGTCGCAGCCCTTGGACAGTTCGCGCACTGCGTCCTGGCGGTTCTGGGTTGCGTAGCAGATGTCGTCGTTGCGTGGCCCCTGGATCGCGGGAAACTTCGCCTTCAGGGCCTGGATGATGCCGCGGGTGTCGTCGACCGAGAGCGTGGTCTGGGTGGTGTATGCAATGTTCTCGGGCTGGCCAACCTCGAGCGCGGCAACGTCGTCGAGATCCTCGACCAGGTGGATGTGGCCACCACCGGCCTCGGCATTCCACTGCCCCATCGTGCCTTCGACCTCCGGATGCCCGGCGTGGCCGACCAGCACCATGTCGCGGCCGGCGCGGCACTGCCGCGCAACTTCCAGATGCACCTTGGTCACCAGCGGACAGGTCGCATCGAACACCTTCAGCCCGCGCCGCGCGGCCTCGTGGCGTACCGCCTGCGACACGCCGTGGGCGCTGAAGATCACGGTCGCGCCATCGGGAACCTCGTCCAGTTCCTCAACGAAGATTGCGCCACGATGCTTGAGTTCGTCGACGACATAACGGTTGTGCACGACTTCGTGGCGCACGTAGATCGGCGCGCCGAGGGTGTCGAGCGCACGCTTGACGATCTCGATCGCGCGATCGACACCGGCGCAGAAACCACGGGGATTGGCGAGGACAATGTCCATGGCTCGATTATCGCGCTTTGTCGTCGGCCTTGCCTGACAACAGCCCGAACAAGGCGATCCCGACCGCCCCGGCGACAATCGCCGAATCAGCCACGTTGAACGCCGGCCAGTAGTGCTCGCGCCAGTACCACTGGATGAAATCGATCACATGGCCGTGCTGAATGCGGTCGATGACGTTGCCGATCGCACCGCCGATCACCAGCGCGTACGGCAGCGCGGTCTTCCAGTCGCGTCGTGGCGTGCGCGCAAGCCAGAGGGCGAGCACCGCGCTGATCGCGAATGCCAACACCGAAAACAGCCAGATCTGCCAGCCGCCAGCGTCGCTGAGGAAGCTGAAGGCCGCGCCGGTGTTGTAGGTGCGGTACCAGTTCCAGAAACCGGCGATCACCGGGACCGGCTGGAACTCGGGCAGATTGCGCAGCACCCAGAACTTGCTGAGCTGGTCGAGCACGATGACCACAGCGGACAAAGTCAGCCAAGGCAGCGCGTTGGGTTTTGGATGCGTGGTCATGTTGTCAGCCGATATACCTGTAGGAGCGCCCCATGGGCGCGATGCTTTTTGCGTGATGTTTCCGCCGGTAGAGCCCATCGCGCCCATGCCCTGCAGAAACATGGGGCGCTCCTGCAGGGATCAGAACCAATGCCTCTCCTCGCCCGGCCCTTCGATATTGGACACGCAGCGGCCGCAGATCTCCGGGTGCGCGGGATCGACGCCGATATCGCCGCGATGATGCCAGCAGCGCGCGCACTTGGGCTTGGTGGTCGGCGTCGCCAGCACGGCGATGTCCTTTGCCGCGTCATCGGGGATGATCGCGACATCGCCGCTGATCAGCAGGAAGCGCAACTCATCCACCAGCGGCGCCAGCCAGTTCTGGTCGGCGACGCCGCAGCGCAGCGTGATCTCGGCCTCAAGCGCGGCGCCGATGGCGCCATTGGCGCGCATCGGCTCCAGAACTTTCGCGACCTGTTCACGCAACGCAAGCAGGCGCTCGAAATCATCGACCGAAAGCACTGCGTCACCGTTCAAGGGTGCGAGGCCGTCGTACCAGGTCGCGAACAACACGTTGCCGCCACGCTGCGCCTCACCCGGAGCCGGCGGCAGGTGGAACCACATTTCGTCGGCGGTAAAGCTCAGGATCGGCGCGATCCAGCACACGAACGCTTCGGCGATGTGGAACATCGCACTCTGCGCCGAACGACGGCCAAGCGAATCCTCCGCCATCGTGTACAGCCGGTCCTTGGTGACGTCCAGGTACAGCGAGCCGAGATCGACGCTGCAGAAATTCGACAGCGCCTGCACGATCTCGGCGAAGTCGTAGCGCTCATACGCGGCGGCGATTTTCTGTTGCAGCGTGTGCGCGCGATCCACGATCCAGCGGTCCAGTGCGACCATGTCGTCGGGCGCGACGAGGTGTAGTGCCGGATCAAACTGGTGCAGGTTGCCGAGCAGGAAGCGCGCGGTGTTGCGGATGCGACGGTAGGCATCGGCAGTGCGCTTGAGGATCTCGGCCGACAGCGACATCTCGTTGCGGTAGTCGGTGGACAGTATCCACAGCCGCAGGATGTCGGCGCCGAGAGTCTTGATGATGTCCTGCGGCTCGATGCCGTTGCCGAGCGACTTCGACATCTTGCGGCCCTGCGCATCGACGGTGAAGCCGTGGGTCAGGCATTGCCGGTACGGCGCGGCGCCGTCCATCGCCACGCCGGTGAGCAGCGAGGACTGGAACCAGCCGCGATGCTGGTCGGAACCTTCCAGGTACAGGTCGGCCGGCTTGTGCAGCCCGTCCTGCGGCCGCTGCGCCAGCACG
>DASZZT010000146.1:0-2722 GCA_035543275.1 Luteimonas sp.
AACGCTGACTGGCTCGACGCCAACATGATCATCACCGGCTCAGGCATGTCATCGGCGCTCGGCCAGCTGGCGCAGCGCGCGCAACAGCAGCAGGTCGACCTGCTCAACAGCGACATGCAGACCGCGCAAGGCGGCGTGGCGAAACTGCTCGGCGATTTCTGGGCCAGTGGACTCGGCGAGGCAGCGGTCGAGCGCGACGGTGCCAACCCGATCGCACCGCTGCTCTTGCGCATCGACGCAATCCGCCGCAGCAAGGATGTGCCGGCGGCGATCGCGGCACTGCATCAGGTCGGCATCCCGGTGCTGTTCAACTTCGACGCCGACATCGACTTGGCACAACTCGACCGCCACATCGGCTACTTCAGCCAGGGCGGCCTCGGGCTGCCGGATCCGGCCTACTACACCCGCACCGACGCCGACACCCGTGCGTTGTTCGGCCGCTATACCGATTACGTGTCGAAGATCCTCACGCTGACCGGCAGCAAGCCGGAACAACTGGCGGCGGACACCCAAGCCGTGCTCGACCTGGAAACGCGCATCGCGCAGGCATCGAAGCCGTTGACATCCTTGCGCGATGTACGCGCGAACTATGCGCTGGTGCCGGTCACCGATCTGGGCAAGCAATACCGCAAGTTGCAGCTGGATGAATTCCTCAAGGCGCAAGGCGTCAGCGACGACAGCGTTTCGCTCGCCAACCCGCAATTGTTCGCGCAACTCGACGCGCTGGTCGACGGGCTCAAACCTGTGCAATGGAAGACCTACCTGCGTTACCAGGTCGGCGCGGCGATGGCGCCCTATTTGTCGAAGGCCTGGCGCGACGTCGACTTTGCCTTCCGCGGCGTGGTGCTGCGCGGGCAGGCCACACCACCGTCGCGGCAGCAACAGGTGCTGGACGCGATCAATCTCGCCGCCGGGCCGATGCTCGGGCGCGAATACGTCGGTCGTTATCTGCCCGATGCTACCCGCGCGCGTGCGCTGGAGATCGCGACCCAGGTCCGCGATGCGCTCGGCCGTGGCATCGACCGCAATATCTGGATGAGCGCACCGGCGAAGGCCGAGGCGAAGTCGAAGCTCGCCAAGCTCAAGATCGAGATTGGCGCACCGGCACGCGATCTGGACTACAGCGTGCTGCCGATGGGCCGCGGCAGCTTCGGCGGCAACATGCTGATCGCCTCGACCTGGCGCCATCGCGAGGAAATGCGCCGCATCGGTCGCGGCAATGCCGATCGCCGCTGGGATGTGCTGCCGCAGCTACCGGCGCTGGCCTACGACATCGCGCACAACCGGTTGATCGTCACCGCGGCGGTGCTGCAGGCGCCGGTACTGGACATGGCGCAGGATTCCGCCGCGCATTACGGTGCGTTCGGCGCGCTGGTCGGGCACGAATTCAGCCACGGCTTCGACAACAGCGGCCGCATGGTCGATGCCAGCGGCACCCTGCGCGATTGGTGGACGCCGGCCGACAGTGCCGCGTGGGAAGCGCGTGCCGGGCAAGTGGCAACCCAATACAGCAGCTATCCGTATCCGGAGACTGGTACCTACATCAACAGCCGCCAGACCCGCGATGAGAACATCGCCGACCTCGGCGGCCTCGAGCTGGCCTGGGATGCGCTGACCACCGCGCAACCGGCACTCGCCGACACCGGCAAGCAATGGTTCTACCAGGGTTGGGCGCGACTGTGGCCGCAGCAGGTGTCGACCGACGTCGCCACCCGGATGGCGGCAACCGACGTGCACGCGCCGGGACAGTGGCGCGCGAACGGCCCGCTGAGCAACGAACCCGCATTCGGCGCAGCGTTTTCGTGCAAGGCCGGCGATCCGATGCAACGCGCAGTGGATCAGCAAGTCACGCTCTGGCGTTGATCAATGAGGCCCCTGATAGGAGCGCCCCATGGGCGCGATGGGCCTTGCCGGCGGAAACATCACGGCAAAAGCATCGCGCCCATGCTCCATAGAAGCATGGGGCGCTCCTACAGGAACGCGAGCGGTTGCGCGTGCGTGGCCGCGCGGATCGGGTGCTAGCGCACGACCCGCGGCCGCGGCGGCCCGCGTTTGCCGAATGGCGGCTGCCCACGCCAGTAGCGGATCAGCAGCCAGCCGAACAGCATGCCACCGAGGTGCGCGAAATGCGCCACGCCCGGCTGGAAACCAGTCGCGCCAAGCACCAGTTCGATCGCGCCGTAGACGATCACCAGCGTGCGCGCCTTCATCGGGATCGGCGGGATCAGCAGCATCACGCGCTGGTTCGGGAACAGCATGCCGTAGGCGAGCAACAACCCGAACACGCCGCCCGACGCGCCGATCGTGGGATAGGCATCGCCACCTTGATGCACCGCCCACGACGCCACCGCCAGCTGGCACAGGCCAGCACCGACCACGCACACCAGGTAATAGCTGAAAAAACGCTTGTTGCCCCAGGTGTATTCGAGCGGTGCACCGAACATCACCAGCGCCAGCATGTTGAACGCCACGTGCGCGAAGCTGCCGTGCAGGAACGCGTAGGTCAGCAGCTGCCACGGCAGGAAATTGGGCGCCGCCCCAAGCGTATCGATACCGGTGTCGCCCAGCGGCCACAGCATGAACGGGACGAAGTTCGCGTCGCCGAGCAACTGCTGCAGCAGGAACACCAGGCCGTTTGCGATCAGCAGGGCCTTGGTGACGGGAGGCAGGTTGGAGAACATCCGTGGTCCTGGTCGACACGAGCATCGTGGGCGCGCACCTA
>DASZZT010000147.1:0-20558 GCA_035543275.1 Luteimonas sp.
AACGTCGGTATGGCCGAGCAGCATCAGCACAGGCGCGCCCTCACCATGCGTCGCCCACAGATTGTCGACGTCGCCGAAGCGCAGCGACTCGCAGGCGAAACCGGCGCGTCGCAGGCGCTCGGCGATCAGCGCCTGGCAGCCCGCGTCATCCGGCGTCAACGAGGGTCGCGCGATCAGTTCGCAGGTAAGGTCAAGCACATCCGACAATTCCGTTCTCCCGTAGCGTGTGCTGTGCGCACAGCGCACGTTACGTTACGCTGAAGCGCCGTTTGAATCCGTTGTCGCTGAAGCCCTGCGACACCGTGCCGTCGTCGGTCACGACCACCGGCCGACGGATCAGCTGCGGATATTCCCGCAGCAGCAGCTTCCACTCCGCATCCGAACCCGGCGTCTTGCGGTGCGGCGACAGGTTGCGCCAGGTGGTCGACGACTTGTTGACCATCAGGTCCCAGCCGCCGACCTGCTCCTTCCACTCGACCAGGGTGACGGGCGCCTGCGGCTGGTCGCGGTAATCAACGAATGTGTGCCCGATGCCGAAGCGGTCGAGCCACTTGCGCGCCTTCTTGCAGGTGTCGCAGTTGTCGAGCCCGTAAAGCGTGGTCATGCATGAATCCTGTAGGAGCGCCCCATGGGCGCGCCCGGTTTGGTGCGGAAGTCAGAAGCATCGCGCCCATGCTCTGTAAAAGCATGGGGCGCTCCACAAGAATCCGCCGGCGCGCCGCGTGGGAGATCTATCGGGTCAGTCGGCCAGCCCGCGCAGCAGGTCGTTGATGCTGGTCTTGCCACGTGTCTTCGCATCGACCTGCTTCACGATCACCGCGCAATACAGCGAATGCGAGCCGTCCGCCGCCGGCAACGAGCCGGACACCACCACGCTGCCCGGCGGCACCACGCCGTAACTGATCTCGCCGGTCATGCGGTTGTAGATGCGTGTCGACTGGCCGAGGAATACGCCCATGCCGATCACGCTGTGGTGGCCGACGATGACGCCTTCCACTACTTCCGAGCGCGCGCCGATGAAGCAGTGGTCCTCGATGATCGTCGGCGTCGCCTGCAGCGGCTCGAGCACGCCGCCGATGCCGGCACCGCCGGACAGGTGACAGTGCTTGCCGATCTGCGCGCAGCTGCCAACCGTGGCCCAGGTGTCGACCATGGTGCCGGCACCGACATGCGCGCCGATGTTGACGAAGCTCGGCATCAGCACCACGTCCTTGCCGATGTGCGCGCCACGGCGGACGATCGCGCCGGGCACCACGCGCGCACCGAGCTTGCGGAATTGCGCCTCGTCGAAGTCGGCGAAGCGCGCCGGTACCTTGTCCCAGAATGGCGCCGGGTCGGCCTCTACCAGTTCCATTTCCTGCACGCGGAAATACAGCAGCACCGCTTTCTTCAACCATTCGTTGACCGCCCAGCCGCCCTTGCCATCGGGTTCGGCGACGCGGAATTCCGCCGACTCGATGCCATCGATCACGCGCTCGACGCTGGGTCGCGTCGAGCCTTCGAGTTCGTCCGGCGTCAGCATCGTGCGTCGTTCCCAGGCGCTGTCGATCATGAACTTGATTTCATCGACGCCGGGCCCCTTGGGCCGGCTCTCGGAAGGCGTGGACTTCCTGGTGGCCTTGCGCGGGGTCATGCGGGAGATTCTCCTTCGAGGCAGGCGAGCAGTGCATCGCGCAATGCATGCAATTGTTGCGGATCGAGCGACTGGTCGCGCTCGTCGGTGATCTGGAACACGTCCTCGGCGCGCTCGCCGAAGGTGGCAATGCGGGCATCGTGCACGCGCAGCCGCTGCGCACGCAGCACGCGGGTGACATCGGCGAGCAGCCCGGGGCGATCCGTCGACACCAGGCTCAACGTGGTACGGCCGCGTTCTGCAGCGGTATCGAATGCGATCTGCGGCGCGATCCGGAAATGGCGCAGATGCCGCGGTTGTGCGCGCCGCGCCGGCTTGACCATATCCAGGTCGGCGCTCGCCAGGGCGCTGGCGATGCGACGTTCGACATCGCCCGCAGCCACGAGCTGGCGTCCATCGGCGGGTAATACCTCGAAGGAGTCGAACACGTCGCCCGCAGGCCCGTCGAGCAGGCGCGCCTGCTGGATCGCCAAACCGAGCCGGTCGAGCGTGGCAACGATCGCTGCGAACAGGCCGTCGCGGTCGGGCGAATGCACGAACACTTCCAGCGCTCCCGCCTGCGCGCCGAGCGCACGCGCGGCGACATGCGCGCCGGCGACCCTGTCGCCACGCAACACCGCCGCCTGCCAGGCGATCTGGTCGGCACGCCCGCGCAGGAAGCTCTCGGCAGGCATGGCCGCAAACAAGGTCTCGATCTGCGCGGCATCGATGCCGGCGGCATGGAGCACGGCGGTCGCGGCATCACGCGTCTCGGCAGAGCGCTCAGCGGCGGCGACCGGATGTTCCAGTCCGCGCCGCAGCGCCAGTCGGGTCGCCGTGTAAAGGTCGCCCAGCAATCGGTCCTTCCACGCGTTCCATAGTTTGGGAGAGGTGCCGGCGATGTCGGCGCAGGTCAACAGATACAGCAGGTCGAGACGCTCGCGGTCGGCGACCTGCAGGGCGAAACGGTGGATGACGTCCGGATCGCTGATGTCCTGCTTCTGCGCGGTGATCGACATCAGCAGGTGTTTGCGCACCAGCCATTCGACCAACGCGGTGCCGCCTTCCGACAGCCCGTGCGCCAGGCAGAACTCGCGCGAGTCCACTGCGCCGAGCTCGGAATGGTCGCCACCGCGGCCCTTGGCGATGTCGTGGAACAGCGCGGCCAGCAGCAGCAATTCCGGCTTGCGCAGGCGCGGCCACACCTCATGCGCGATTGCGAAGCGCTCGTCGGCGACAGCGGACGCAAAGCCGGCGACGTTATGTAGCACCGCCAGCGTGTGCTGGTCGACGGTGTAGACGTGGAACAGGTCGAACTGCATGCGCCCGGACACGCGCGCGAACGCCGGAAGCCAGCGCCCGAGCACACCCAGGCGCGCCATCCGGGTCAGCGTCGCGACCGGTTGCGGCCCACGCAGCAGGGCGATGAACTGCGCGCGCTGCGCGGCGTCGGCGCTGCGGTAATCCGGCAACTGCGGCAGGGCCTCGGCCAGCGCACGCGCGGTCTGCGAATGCAGGCCGCGGATGCCCGGACGCGCAGCCCAGATCGCGAACAACGCGAACACGTCGGCGATGCCGCGCGGCCACGTCGCCTGCGCCGCATGCAGATAGCCGCGGCGCAATTCGAAACCGCCGCCAAGCGCTTCCGGCACGGCTTCGCCTTCGAGTTGTTCCTCGAAGCGCTGCAACAGGCGCTCGTTGATCCGCAGCACCAGCGCGGCGCTGCGGTAGAAGCCCTGCATCATCTGCTCGACGGCGAGGTTGTCGGCATCGTCGACATGGCCGAGCCGCGCGGCCAGTGTCTTCTGGTGATCGAAGCGCAGGCGCTCCTCGCGCTTGCCGGCGACCAGGTGCAGGCCGAACCGCAATCGCGACAGCGCACGCCGCTCGCGTTCGAGCGTCGCGAACTCATCGGCGCCGAGCTGGCCCAGCGCGATCAGCTGCTGCAGGTCGCCCGCAGCGAGGACACGCAACGCCATCCAGCACAGGGTCTGCACATCGCGCAAGCCGCCGGGGCCTTCCTTGAGGTTGGGCTCCAGGTTGTCGCTGGTATCGCCGAAGCGCGCATGCCGCGCGCGCTGCTCCTCGCGCTTGGCGATGAAATAGTCGCGCGGCGGCCACACCCGCTGCGGCGCGACTGCATCGCGCAGGCCGGCGACCGCAGCCGCGGCGGCCTGCAGCGGCCGCGCCTCCAACAATGCGGTCAGCACGGTGATGTCGGCGGCTGCCGCCTGGGTGCATTGTGCAAGCGAGCGCACCGCATGCCCGACCGGCAACCCGGCATCCCACAGGAGCGCGAACAGGCGCGCGAGCGCGTCGTGATGGACGTCCTGCGCTTCAGCCTCGGCCAGCACCAGCAGGTCGAGATCCGATTGCGGGAACAATTCGCCGCGGCCGTAGCCACCGACCGCGAACAACGCCAGTGGCGCGTCCGCGGCGATGCAGCGCGACCACGCATCGCGCACCAACACATCCGCCGTCTGCGCGCGCGCGGCGATCAGGCCATCGATGTCGTCGTTGCGATCGAAACGTGCGGCGAGCGCGGCATCGGCCTGCGCCAGCGACGCCCGCGTGGCAGCCGCCCAGTTGGCATCAATGGTGTGGTTGGTGTCGGGCTGCCGCGCCGCAAGCCCGTCCGCAGCAGCCGGGGTGCTCACAGGTCGTTGTCGTCGCCCGGCGTGCGGGTGAGGATCTCGACGCCGTCGTCGGTGACGACGATGGTGTGCTCCCACTGCGCCGAGAGCTTGCGGTCCTTGGTGACCACGGTCCAGCCGTCGGGCAGCAGCTTGGTGTGGCGCGTGCCTTCGTTGATCATCGGCTCGATGGTGAAGGTCATGCCCTTCTTCAACACGAGGCCTTCGCCGGCGCGGCCGTAGTGCAGCACCTGCGGGTCCTCGTGGTAGCCGCGACCGATGCCGTGACCGCAGTACTCGCGGACCACGCTGAAGCGCTCGGCCTCGGCGTACTGCTGGATGGCATGGCCGACGTCGCCCAGCGTCGCGCCCGGCCGTACCGTGCGGATGCCGCGGAACATCGCCTCGCGGGTCACGTCGATCAGCCGTTTCGCCATCACCGACGGCGTGCCTACGGTGTACATGCGGCTGGTGTCGCCGTGCCAGCCGTCCTTGATGACGGTGACGTCGATGTTGACGATGTCGCCGTCCTTGAGCACTTTCGACGGGCTCGGGATGCCGTGGCAGATGACGTTGTTGACCGAGGTGCAGACGGTCGCCGGGAAGCCGCGATAGCCCACGTTCGCCGGGATCGCCTGCTGCACGTTGACGATGTGGTCGTGGCAGATGCGGTCCAGCTCCTCGGTGGTCACGCCAGGCTTCACGTGCGGGGCGACCACCTGCAGCACCTCGGCGGCCAAACGGCCGGCGACGCGCATCTGTTCGATCTCGTCAGGAGTCTTGATGGTGAAGGCCATGGGGCAATTATCGTTGATTTCGGACGTCCCTGAACGAAACGGCCCGGCCGGCTCAAGCTGAGCCATGCCGGCAAGCCCTGGCCGCCGCGCGCGTCTGTCGCATTCGACCCTTCTGGCGAGTCCGGTGGGCGCAGCACGTTAACGTTCATGAAGTCATCATGTGACGTACAACGGCGTTTCCGGATCTTATTCAATAGATGTGCGCAATATGGCCGGCGCCAGCACCCTGCACTTGAGCGGATATTTCACGCGTTGTTAGCGTTGCCCTAGCAGGCTTTGGGGCTTCCGTCAAGAGATTCTGGTCATTTGGCACGTATTCTGCTTTAATATTGTTGACCCGGTAGTCTCGATTGTTGACCCGGTAGTCCCGCCGGCCCCACCAGGCGCTTGCGCCCGGAGTCCCAGCCATGAACCTCAAGTCCACCCTACTCGCCACCGCCCTGCTCGCTGCTGGCGCCGCACCGGCCTTCGCCGCCACCGGTTTCGTCGACTTCAACGTCAATATCACCATCGTCAAGGCCTGCAACGTGTCCGCGGTAACCGACGTGGCTTTCGGCAGCAGCGTCGCCTCCACCGCCGTCAATACCGACGCCATCGGCGGCTTGAGCGTGACCTGCACGTTGCTGACCCCTTACACCGTCTCCCTCAACAACGGCCTGACCGGCACCTCGGTCTCCAACCGTGAGATGAAGGACGCCGGCGCCACCTACTTCGTTCCGTACCAGCTCTACCAGGACCTCCTGCATACCAGTGTCTGGGGCTCTACCGTCGGCACCAACACCTTGGCCGGCACCGGCACTGGCCTGGCGGTACCCGTGCCCGTGTACGGGCGGGTGCCCAGCGCCAACTTCCCCGCGGGAACCTATAGCGACGTGGTGAGGGCTACGATCACCTACTGAACCAGTATCGGGATCGCTGGATGATGCACAGGCGGCTGACCGGCGCGTGGGTGATGGCTTGGGTGCTGTCGCTTGCGCTGTGCGCATCCGCCAACGCCGCCAGCCTGCAGGTGTCGCCTACCTCGGTGACCCTGCAGGCCCGCCAGAATGCGGATGGCTTGACCTTGATCAATACCGGGACCAAGCCCCTGCACGCGCAGGTGCGCGTGTTCCGCTGGATCCAGCAGGGCGACGAGGAAAAGCTCGAGCCCACCCGCGACCTGGTGATCAGCCCGCCAATGCTGGCACTGGCTGCCGGTGCACAGCAGCTGGTCCGCGTCATCCGCCTGGGACCGCCGCCGGCGGATGCCGAAACCAGCTATCGCCTGATCGTCGACGAGCTGCCGGTGGAGACCGGCGAAACGAAGTCGGGACTGCGGTTCGTGCTGCAGTATTCGGTGCCGGTGTTCCTGATGCCACAAGGCGACGCCATGATCGCGCCGGCGCTGCGCACGCGGCTCGTGCGCGACGGCGACCGATCCTTCATCGAAATCGGCAATTCCGGCAAGCAACATGCCCAGGTCGCCGAACTGGGCTACCTGGCGGCCGACGGTAAACGCCATGCGATCGCGGCCGGCCTGTCGGGCTATGTGCTGCCCGGGACAACCAGACGCTGGCCATTGCCGGCCACTGTTACCGTGTCGGCTTCCGGCACCTTCAAGGCGAGGATCAATGGTGAGCCGGTCGAGCAGTCACTGGCGCTTGATCCGGCCACTCCGTGACGCGCTACTGCTGACGGCGGTCATTGCCATGGCGGGATTCCCGGCGGTCGCCGCGGAAGTTCCGCCCGCAGCCGCAGCCGACACAGCCGCCGATGGCGAGGAGCTGTATCTGGAGGTCACGCTCAACCAGACCCGCAACGAACGGCTGTTCCGCTTCGTCCGTCGCGACGATCGCTTTTTCGCCAGCACCGCCACCCTGCGGGAGATCGGCTTCAACGTGCCGGAAAACGACGAAAACCGGATGCATGCGCTCGACGAATTCCCGGGTATCGTCGTCCGCTACGACGCCGGCCAGCAGCGGATCGCGATCGACGCGCCGTTATCACAGTTGTCCTTGTCCACGACGGTGCTGAATGCGCCACGCGACGATGCGCCAAGAGCCGCCAGCGCATCGCCGGGGGCTTTGATCAACTACGACCTGTATGCCAGCCAGCAGCTCGGCGCCAGCAACCTCACCGCCACCGCGGAAGTGCGCCTGTTCGGCATCGGCAATGGCGTGTTCAGCAATACCGCCGTCACGCGTGCCTACCGCGCCCGCGGCGAGGACTGGCGCGGCGAAACCGTGCGACTGGACAGCAGCTGGCAACTGTCGTTTCCCCAATCCGCTGTCACCATCACCGTCGGCGACACATTCAGCGGATTCCTCAACTGGACCCGCACGGTGCGCCTGGGCGGCGTGCAGGTCGGACGCAACTTCGGACTGCAACCGTACCGCATCACTACCCCGCTGTCCGCCTTCCTCGGCGAGGTGGCGGTACCGTCGGCGGTGGAGTTGTACGTCAACGGCATCAGGCAATACAGCGGCGCAGTGCCCACCGGCCCGTTCCAGCTGGCAACGGTGCCCGGGGTGACCGGCGCCGGCAATGCGCAGATCGTCATCACCGATGCCTTCGGCCGCACGCGCACGCTCGATTTTCCGTTCTATGCCACCCAGCAACTGCTGACGAAGGGTCTGTCGGACTGGTCGCTGACCGCGGGCGTGGTGCGCGAGGACTACGGCGTGCGCTCGTTCTCCTACGCGAGCGATCCGGTCGCCAGCGGCAACCTGCGCTACGGGATCAGCGACCGTTTCACGCTGGAAGCGCATTCCGAGGCCGGTGGCGGGCTTGTCAATGCCGGCGCCGGCGGTGTATGGCTGCTGGCGCGCGCGGGCGTGTTGAGCGCCTCGTACGCGCATGGCACGTTCGACGTCGATAGTGGGTCGCAGACCGCACTGGCCTACAGCTGGAACAACGGCCGCTTCAATTTCTCTGCCGATAGCCAGCGCACGCATGGCGACTATCGCGACATCGCTTCGCTGTACGGCGCGCTGCCGCCAAAGGTAAGCGAGCGCGCGCTCGTCGGCTTCACTACGCCGTCGCTTGGCAACCTCAGCTTGAACTATGTGCGGCTGAGCTATCCGGAAACCGGAACCTCGCGCTTCGCCGGCGCCTTCTGGTCGCGGAGTTTTGCGCGCGGCTGGTCGGCCAACCTCTCGTTCAACCAGAACCTGGACGATCACGAGGATCGCAGCGTGTACCTGGGCATTTCCGTCGCACTGGACGGCAACCGCCAGATCAGCACTACTTTGCAGCGCAATGGCGACCGTGACAGTGGCGCCGTCGAAGTCTCGCGTCCGGTTCCAGGCGACGGCGGTTACGGCTGGCGAGTACAGGCACGCGGCGGCGATGACGGCGGCGGCGGCCTCGCCGAGGCCGGCTGGATCAGCAATGTCGGCCGCTACGGGCTCGGCATCGCCACTTCCGGTGGCCACCGCTACAGCTACGCCAATGCCAGCGGCGGACTGGTGCTGATGGCCGGCCATGCGTTCGCGGCACGCAACATCAGCGATGCCTTCGCCGTGGTCTCCACCGACGGTGTCGCCGGGGTGCCGGTCAAGCTGGAGAACCGCCTGATCGGCCATACCGATGCCGACGGCATGCTGCTGGTGACGCCGCTCCAAGCCTGGCAACGCAACAAGCTCTCGATCGATCCGATGGACCTGCCGGCCAACCTGCGCATCGACCACGTTGACCTGATCGCCATGCCGCGCGACCGCTCCGGGATCGGCGTACGCTTCGGCATCGCGCCCGTGCGTGCGGCGGTGATCGTGCTGCAAGATCCATCCGGGATGCTCCTGCCACTTGGCAGCAGCGTCCGCATCGAAGGTCAGGAAGGGCCGGATGCCGTGGTCGGATACGACGGCGAGACCTATCTCGACACATTGCACGAGCACAACCGCCTCCACGTGCTGACGCCCGCTGGCACCTGCGGCGCAAGCTTCGACTACTCGGCCACGGCCGAAGCCATTCCCCGCATCGGGCCGCTGACCTGCGAAATGGAGCCCTCGCCATGAGCCCGTTTTGCATTCGCCGCCTTTGGATGCTGGCGCTTCTGCTCGCCGCGTGTGCGGTCTGCGTGCCGGCGGCGCAGGCGGCGACCACTTGCAGCGCCACCGCGACCAACGTGGCTTTCGGCACCGTCTCGACTTCCGGTACGACGGACGCTTCCGCCACTTTCGACGTGACCTGCACCACGACCGGCCTGGCATTGTTGGCCAACACCAAGGTCAGGATGTGCCTGAACATCGGCGAGGGCAGCAACGGCGGCGGCAACTTCAATCCACGCCGGATGCTCAACGGCAGCGGCGATAGCCTGCAGTTCCAGCTCTACACCGATGCGGCGCGCAGCCAGATCTGGGGCGCACGCGGCAACCCGACCATTCCGAACCCGCTGCTCAGCGACTTCGATTATCCGGTGCCGGTACTGGGTGGCAACCAGACAAAAATGATCACCATTTATGGCCGCGTTCCCACACAGACCCTGGTCGCTGGCAGTTATACGAATTCCTTCTCCGGCATCCACACCTCGATCGATTACCGATACGACACCCAGCTCGGCACGGTGACCTACCCCGCTTCCTGCATATCGGGCGGCAGCGGTGGCAACAGCTTTTCCGGCGCCTTTCCATTCACGGCGTCGGCCACGGTACCCTCGGATTGCTGGGTGTACACGACGACCGATCTGGATTTCGGCAGCGTCGCGGGGTTGCTCACGAGCAATATTGATCAGACCTCGACGATCAGCATCACCTGCACCGGCCGCACTGCCTGGAACATCGGCCTCAACAATGGCCTTCACGCCAGCGGCAACATCCGGCGCATGCAGTTCGGCGTAGTGATCGGCAACTACGTCAACTACGAGCTCTACCGGGACAGCCCGCGCACGAGCCGCTGGGGCAATATCCTCGATACGGACACGGTGCCGGGCACCGGGACGGGGACGGTGCAGACCCTGACTGTCTACGGGCGGGTCCCAGCCCAGACCCCGGCTGCGGGCAGCTACAGCGACACGATCACGGTCACCATTACGTATTGAGTGCATCGGCCTGGGCGCGCGACGCCCCGTCTATCCCGCGCTTCCATGCCGTCGAGACATGGCCCTGACCTACGGTTTGCGGAGCAAACCGGCCGCGGGCTATAATTCCGCGGCTTTTCCGGGCCTCGGTCCCAAAAGGCCGCCCACGCCGGGCGTCATCGGCGAATACACACCCGCTGCCACAGCCCGTGCCGGGGTGCCTCTTCATTCCCATGTCTTCATCACATGGGATGCCGGGGTTCGGTCACGGAAGCAGCGGGGAGGCCCAACCCCGGAACCATTCGCCCGCCGCACGCGGGCGAGCCGCCATCACCCATCCGGCGGCCGGTTCCCTTTCAGGAGTCATTGCAATGCCCCAGATCACCATGCGCCAGATGCTGGAAGCCGGCGTCCATTTCGGCCACCAGACCCGCTACTGGAATCCCAAGATGGGCCCGTACATCTTCGGCGCCCGCGGCAAGATCCACATCATCAACCTCGAAAAGACCATGCCGCTGTTCGGCGACGCGATGAACTTCATCTCGGCGATCGCACAGAAGCGCGGCATGATCCTGTTCGTCGGCACCAAGCGTTCCGCGCGCGACGCGATCAAGGAAGAAGCCGAGCGTTGCAACATGCCGTACATGACCCAGCGCTGGCTCGGCGGCACGCTGACCAACTTCGCCACGGTGAAGAAGTCGGTGTCGCGCCTGAAAGAACTGGAAGCCGGCGAGACCGACGGCAGCTTCCAGAAGCTGGTCAAACATGAAGTGCTGGGCCTGCGTCGCGAGCGCGAGAAGAAGTTCGCTTCGCTGGGCGGCATCAAGGAAATGAACCGCCTGCCCGACGCGCTGTTCGTGATCGACATCGGCCATGAAGACATCGCCATCAAGGAAGCCAAGAAGCTCGGCATCCCGGTGATCGCGGTGGTCGATACCAACTACGACCCGGCGCTGGTCGACTACCCGATCCCGGGCAACGACGACGCCATCCGCGCGGTGCAGCTGTACGCCCGCGCCGCCGCCGACGCGGTGCTGGAAGGCAAGGCTGCGGCGCCGCAGGCCGCGGTGCGCGAGGACGAGTTCGTCGAGTTCGACGCCGAAGGCAACCCGGTCAAGCAGGACAAGCGCGCTCCGCGTGGCCGTGCACCGGTCGCCAAGGCGCCGGCGAAGAAGGTGGCCGCTGCAGCTGAGGCCGAGGTTGAGGCGCAGGCTCAGACCGAAAAGCCGGCTGAAGAAAGCGCCGCCGCCGAAGAAACCCCGGCCGCCGAGTAATCCGGCCGTCATGCGGCCGCGCGATGGTGCGCGGCCGCCGACGATATCCATTGCGTAGGGCGGGTCTTGACCCGCCGTGCCTGACACCCGGCGGGTCAAGACCCACCCTATTTCGATTTTTGAGGTTTACCCCCATGGCAGAAATCACCGCATCCTTGGTCAAGGAACTGCGCGAGCGCACTGGCGCCGGCATGATGGAGTGCAAGAAGGCGCTCACCGAGAACAACGGCGACATCGAGGCCTCGGCCGACTGGCTGCGCAAGACCGGCCTGGCCAAGGCCGACAAGAAGGCCAGCCGCGTCGCCGCCGAAGGCCGCATCGCGATGGCGCAGGCTGAAGGCAAGGCGGTGCTGGTCGAGATCAATTCCGAGACCGACTTCGTCGCCAAGGATGCCAACTTCCTGACCTTCACCGAAACCGTCGCACAGACCGCGCTCACCAGCGGCGCGCAGGACGCCGAGACGCTGAGGTCCGCAATGACCAGCTATGGCAAAACGGTCGATGAGGGACGCCAGTGGCTGGTCGCCAACGTCGGCGAGAACATACAGGTGCGCCGCATGGCGCGCATGGACAGCGCCAACAGCATCGGCGCCTACGTCCACGGCGGCCGCATCGGTGTGCTGGTCGAGGTCAAGGGCGGCAACGTCGAGCTTGCCCGCGGCCTGGCCATGCACATCGCCGCGATGAACCCGCCGTACATCTCGCCCAGGCACGTGCCGGCCGACTTTGTCGCCCGCGAGAAGGAAATCGCACTGGCCCAGGTCAAGGATTCCGGCAAGCCGGCCGAGATCCTGGAGAAGATGATCGCGGGCAAAGTCGCCAAGACCGTCAGCGAGATCACCCTCACCGGCCAGCCCTACGTCCTGGACACCAACCAGACCGTCGAGGCCGCGCTCAAGGCCGCCGGCGGCGCCGAGGTGCTTAACTTCGTGCGCATGGCCGTCGGCGAAGGCATCGAGAAGCAGACCGACGACTTCGCCGCCGAGGTGATGAAGCAGGCGGGGCTGGCCTGAGCCGCTTCGCCTCGTTGCAACAAAAAACCCGCGGCGATCGCGGGTTTTTTGTTGCTTTTTTTGGGGGCACGTTCTCGACATAACATCGCGCCAAAAAAAACGGCCGCGCGAGGCGGCCGTCAAGGGAAGCAAGGAGAGAGACTCGATTAGTAGTCGTAGCGGAGCAGAAAACGGATCGAACGCGGATCGCTGTAGCTGATCGGCTGCCCAAAGCGTTTGAGCGTTCCCGGGTGTTCTGCACTTCCTGTGTCATGGAGTTCGTAAACGTTCTGCACGCTCTGCCGGTTGAATACGTTGAACACATCGACCGCGAGTTTCAGATTGTGATCGAGGAATGCCGGCGCATAGGCCACCCCCAGATCCAGCCGCAGCAGCGGCGGCAGACGGCCGGCGGTGCCACGCGGCGCCGGTTCGCCATTGCAGTAGTGGTAGTACGGGCCGTAATCGATGTTGTCGTAGAAGTCTTGCGAACCACCCACCAGGAATCCAAAGCAATTTTTTGGACGCCCCGACGCTGCCACCAGCGTTCCGGAGAAACGCCATTCCGGAGTCACCTGGTAGAAGCCGAACGCCTTGACGTAATGACGGCGGTCGTTGGGCAGATAGCCGTTGCTGTATTGCATCAGTTCCGGATGGTCCCATATCAGTGTCTGCGACACGTCCTGCTGACCGACGTCAGAATTGAGCTGGCCTTCCGCGTTACCATAGTTCTTGGACAGCGTGTAGTCGATCTTGCCGTACCAGGTTCCATCGAACGGGCGCTCCAGGAACATGTCCAGGCCCAGGTATTTGCGCTTGAGCTTGGGGAATCCGAGTTCGTCAGCGGTCAACGGTACTGTGATCAGGTTCCCGGTACCGTCATCCAGCAGGAAGGTGTTGGCTTCACCCGGGTTGAACAGACGGCATTGTTGCAGGCTGAAGCCCAAAGCGTCTGAAGTTGCTTGGTCATAGCCGTTCCTCAGACCCCACGCAATGGCGGCTCGTGGATCGCACATGTCGTCGATCGCGCTCCTGAGGTTGCGATACACGAAACGCGCGCCGAAGGTCATGTTGCTGGCCAGGAGCTTTTCGAAACCGAACACCGCCTCATCCTGGTAGTGCGACCTCAAGTCCGTGGCAGCCACCGACCGCGGATCCTTGGCTTGCCCGTATTCGTTGTTGGCCGAATAGGGGCCGTCGCCCAGCGGGGTCAGGCCGGTCGGCACACCGGTCACCGGGTCGATTCCGGTATACGCGAAGTACTCGCTGGTGAACAGCGATGCCGCGGCGCCACGCAGGGCCACGTTGTTCGGCATGGCGAGGTGGTAGCGCCCGACGTTGCCGAAAACCTTCAGGCTCGAATCGCCATTGACGTCCCAGCTGGCGCCGATGCGCGGGGCCAGCTGGTGACGCTGCGACGCGTACACGAGGTGATCGGCGTTGTAGTTGGTGAACTGCTCATTGCGCAGACCCAGCGACAGCAGCCAGCGATCACTGATCTGCCAGCGATCCTCGATGTATTGCGCCGCCTGCTGGACGTTGAAGGTGCCACCATTGGTGAAGTTGGTCTTTATGACGTAGGTGCCGTCGCCCCCAGGCCCACGCGCGCCGCCGCTGGACGCAATCGGCTCGTTCGGAGTCCCGGTAATGTCGTAAAGCCAACGGTAGCCGGGGCCGGATGTCGCTTGACCGGCAGTGGAGGTGGAATCCTGACGGTCGTAACCCGCACGCAGGGTGTGGTCGCCGAGACGCCATTCCAGATCCAGTCGACCGCCCTTGGTATGGTCAGCCGCGTCGGGACGCGGCAGGCTGGGGTAATTCTGGAGGTTGGGCAGATCAAACGGAAATTCGTTGCTCCTTTGGACGTTAACCTGGCTCGGATCGTATGCGAACGGAATTGCAAGATGGACTTGGTCCTGCTTGCCATACAGCGCGGTCAGGGTGACGTTTTCACCGAAATAACCGGTGTATTTGCCGATGTGCAGGTTGCCGCCGTCTTCGTAGTGCCAGCCGCCATTCTGGGTCTGGCCATGCGTCAAATCGGCATAGTCGTATCTGAAATAGCGTTCATCATCAATGCTCTTGTCGCCGATCGCGGTGAATTCGAGCAGATGGTTGTCGGTGATGTTCCAGTCGACCTTGGCAAGGTAGCGGGGGATTTGA
This sequence comes from Luteimonas sp., assembly GCA_035543275.1. Taxonomy (GTDB): domain Bacteria; phylum Pseudomonadota; class Gammaproteobacteria; order Xanthomonadales; family Xanthomonadaceae; genus Cognatiluteimonas. The sequence continues at coordinate 14,468 of DASZZT010000147.1, forward strand.
AACGTGAGGTCCCGAAAATTGACGTCAGCAATCGCATTTCTGACACCCACGGTCTGGATGCTGCGATCGGTGGTCTCGCCGCTGGCATAGAAGAACAACCGGTCCTTGACGATCGGGCCGCTGGCATACACGCCATAGGTGACCTCATTGACTTCCCGTTCGCGCAGGTTCTGGTACAGCTGCCCATCGCTGGAAGTGCCGTTGTTCGGGTAATAAATGGATTTCTGTGTGGCCCGCAGACCCTTGGGTGCCCAGGACGCCTGGGTGCCAAAGTGGAAGTCATTGGTGCCGCGCTTGGTCAGGATGTTGATCACGCCACCGGTTGCGCGACCAAATTCCGCGCCGTAGCCGCCCGTGATCGACTGGAACTGACTGATGCCGTCGAACGGCAACGTGGTGGAACCCAGGTTCGTCAGCGGATTGGTGACGGCGTAACCGTTGATGTAGATCGCGTTCTCGGACGCCGCTGAACCACCGAACGACACGGCGTTGCTTGTACGCCCGTCATAGCGCGAATCTGAGGCGACCACACCGGGGGTCAACAGCGCGACAGCGGTGATGTTGCGCGCCACCGGAATATTTGCCAGCTGTTCTGCGGTGAAGACCGTGCGCGTGTCGGTAGCAGACACGTCGATCAACGGCATTCTGGACGCGGTGACCTGGACCGAGCCAAGCGTCTGGACGGCGTTGTCGGAGCCGAAAGACACTTCGCTACCGGTACCGAGCAGGACGGAAACATCTTCCTGGGTCGCCAATGCCTGGCCGTCCCGCTGCAGGGTGACCTTGTAGCGGCCGATGGGAAGTGCCGTCGCCCGATAGCGTCCACTGCTGTCGACCGATATCTGGCGGGTGACGCCCGTGTCCAGACTCTCGACAACCACGGTCGCACCAGGCTGGCCCGATCCGAAGATCGTGCCCGTCGCATTGGACTGTGCCTGGACCCCCGGCATGAAGCACACGCTCAGCGCAAGACTGAGGGCAGTGCGACGCACGACGCGCCGCATGTTGGATTTGCTCACTCTTTTCTCCCCATGGATTACTAACAAAAGTGCCGCTCTGGTGCCGCCGACTATTACTGATCCGTAACGTTGGCAACACCCCGGATCAAAATTCATGCCAAATTTCTGTAAAAAATATCTGTATATGTGATTTCAGTCACGGATCATTAGAGACTTCATTCAAGTCTGCCGCACTGCGTGCTGCAACGCAGCAAAAAATGAATATCTGCCCGCCTCACCTTTCGCATTCGCCTACACTTCCGCCGTTTGCCCAACAGAGGTCGCCATGTCCCAGCTCGCCTATCGTCGTGTCCTGCTGAAGCTGTCCGGTGAGGCGTTGATGGGGGACGAGGACTACGGCATCGATCCGAAGGTGATCGGTCGGCTGGCGCGCGAGGTGATCGAGACGCAGCAGGCCGGGGCCGAGGTCGCGCTGGTGGTCGGCGGCGGCAACATCTTCCGCGGCGCGGGGCTGGCCGCCGGCGGCATGGACCGGGTCACCGGCGACCAGATGGGCATGCTCGCCACCGTGATCAACGCGCTGGCGATGCAGGACGCGCTGGAGAAGCTCGGCGCCAAGGCGCGGGTGATGAGCGCGATCAAGATCAACGACGTGTGCGAGGACTACATCCGCCGCCGCGCGATCCGCCATCTGGAAAAAGGGCGGCTGGTAATCTTCGCCGCCGGCACCGGCAATCCGTTCTTCACCACCGATTCCGGCGCTGCTCTGAGGGCAATCGAGATCGGTGCCGACCTGCTGCTCAAGGCGACCAAGGTCGATGGCGTCTACGACAAGGACCCGAAGCAGCACGCCGACGCGGTGCGCTTCGACAAGCTGACCTACGACGAGGTGATCGCGCGCAACCTGCAGGTGATGGACACCGCGGCGTTCGCGTTGTGCCGCGACAGCGACCTGCCGCTGCGGATCTTCGACATGGCCCAGCCCGGCGACCTGCTGCGGATCCTGGGCGGCGCCAACATCGGCACGCTGGTGCAGGGCCGCAGCTGAGGGCGCGATGGGCGGCGCGCACCAGCACCACGAAAGCTCCGCCACCCGCGCCTTCGCCACGGTAACGCTGCTCAACCTGGCCTACACCGTGGTTGAAGCCGGCTACGGCTTCGCCACCGATTCGCTGGTGCTGTTGTCCGATGCATTGCACAACTTCGGCGACGTGCTCGGCTTGGCCTTGGCCTGGGGTGCGGCGGTGATCGCCAGGCGTCCACCGACCGAGCGCCACACCTACGGCTGGCGTCGCGCCACGTTGCTCTCGCCGCTGGCCAACGCGCTGCTGCTGGTCGCCTTCGCCGGCGCGCTGGCGTGGGAAGCGATGCGTCGCCTCGGCGCGCCACCGCAGATTCCGGCGCTGCCGGTGATCGTGGTCGCCGCGATCGGGATCGCGGTCAACCTCGGCGCCGCGTGGCTGGTGCGTGGCGGCCATGCGCGCGATCTCAATCGCCGCGGTGCGTATCTGCATCTGCTCGCCGATGCCGCGGTCTCGCTGGCCGCGGTGCTGGCCGGCACCGGGATGTTGCTGCTGGGCTGGGCATGGCTGGATCCGGTGATCGCACTGTTGGTCGGCGTGGTAGTCGCGATCGGCGCCTTCGGCCTGCTGCGCGCTGCGTTCAACGCGGCGATGGACGCGGTGCCACAGGGAATCGACCAGGCGCAGGTACGCGGGTTCCTGTCCGCGCAGGCTGGGGTCAGCGCGGTGCACCACCTGCATATCTGGTCGCTGGGCGCCGGCGAGATCGCGATGACCGCGCACCTGGTGCGGCCGGATGACGCCGACCACGATCCGTTCATCGATCGCATCGTGCAGGAACTCGACCAGCGCTTCGGCATCAACCACGCGACCCTGCAGATCGAGCGCGGCAGCGCCTGCGAGCACGACCGCCACGATCGCGCGCCGCATGGTCATTAAGCGTTTGCAGGAGCGCCCCATGGGCGCGATGCTTTTGCCTTGATGTTTTCGCCGTGATGCTTTCGCCGTAAAGCCCATCGCGCCCATGCTCTGCACAACCATGGGCGCTCCTACAGGGGGACGGCCGGCCTTCGCCTATAATCCCGTGATCAGGCAATCGCAACGGAGCCGTCGATGATCAGCGACATCCAGAAAGACATGCAGATGCGCATGACAAAGAGTGTCGAGGCGCTGCGCCACGACCTCAGCAAGGTCCGCACGGGACGCGCGTCGACCGCGCTGGTCGAGCACCTGAAGGTCAACTACTACGGTTCCGACATGCCGCTGAGCCAGGTCGCCAGCATCGCCGTCACCGACGCGCGCTCGCTGACGATCACACCGTGGGAGAAGCAGATGGTCGGCCCGGTGGAAAAGGCGATCCTCACCTCCGATCTCGGACTGAACCCGAATACCGCCGGCACAGTGATCCGCATCAACCTGCCGGCGCTCACCGAGGAGCGCCGCAAGGAGCTGTCCAAGCACGTGCACGGCGAAGGCGAGGACAGCAAGGTCGCGATCCGCAATATCCGCCGCGACGCCAACCACCAGGTCAAGGAACTGCTGAAGGACAAGCAGATCACCGAGGACGAGTCCGGCCGCAGCGAGATCGATATCCAGAAGCTCACCGACAAGGCGATCAAGGACGTCGACGAGGTGGTCAAGGCCAAGGAACAGGAACTGATGGCGGTCTGAGCCGGACGCTGAGGACCAGGCTGCTGCCGCACATGCTCCCGCTGCACATATGATCCCGCCGCGCATGCCGCCCGCGCAAGCCGCCATTCCGCGCCACCTCGCCGTCATCATGGACGGCAACGGCCGCTGGGCGCAGCGCCGCAAGCGCCCGCGCGTGATCGGGCATCGTGCCGGCGCGCGCGCGGTCAACCTGTGCATCGACTTCTGCCTGGAGCGCGGCATCCAGGCGCTGACCCTGTTCGCGTTCTCCAGCGAGAACTGGGCGCGGCCCGAGGACGAGGTCGGCGCCTTGATGAAGCTGTTCATGAACGCGCTGGAGCGCGAAGTGGCGGAACTGCATCGCCGCGACGTGCGCGTCCGCTTCATCGGGGAGCGTGAACGCTTCAGCGACGCGATCCGCACGCGCATGGCCGCGGCCGAGGCGCTGACGCAGGGCAACACGCGCCTGGCGCTGACCATCGCCGCCAGCTACGGCGGTCGCCATGACATCGCCGCCGCCGCGCGCAGCCTCGCGCAGGACGTCGCCGCCGGTACGCTGCGGCCGCAGGACATCGACGAGGCCGCGTTCGCGCAGCGCGTGGCATTGGCGGACCTGCCGCCACCGGACCTGTTCATCCGCACCGGTGGCGACGTGCGCATCAGCAATTTCCTGCTGTGGCAACTGGCCTACACCGAGCTGTGGTTCACCGAAACGTTGTGGCCCGAACTCGATGCCGCCACACTGCAGCGCGCCCTGGATGATTACGCCCGCCGCGAACGCCGTTTCGGCCTGACCGGCGCGCAGGTCGCGCCCCCCGGAGAGAGTCCCGAATGACCAAGACGCGCGTGCTGGCTTCCCTGGCGCTGGCCCCGTTCGCGATCGCCGCGATGCTGCTGCTGCCGACGCCATGGCTGATGGCATTGGCCGCGGTGCTGTTCCTCACCGGCCTGTGGGAATGGTTCCGGCTGGCGGAGATCGACGACACCCTGCATCGCAGCATCCTGCTGGTCGCCAACCTTATGCTGATGGTGGCGATCGTGTGGGCATCGCCCTCCGATGCCGGCGGGTCGCTGGTGCTGTTCCGCCTGGGCACCGTGGTCGGCGTGATCTGGTGGTTGCTGGCGGCGCTGTGGCTCAAGCACTACAACTTCGCTTCCGACCACGACACCCATGCGCGGGTGTTCAAGCTGGCAGCCGGGACGCTCGCCATTATCCCGGCGTGGTGCGCGGTGGCGTGGATCCATGCCGATCCCATGCACGGCAATCGCTGGTTGTTCGTGGCACTGATGATCGTATGGTCCGCCGACTCTGGCGCGTATTTCGCCGGACGCCATTTCGGCAAGCACAAGCTCAGCCCGCGGATCAGTCCGAACAAGACCGTCGAGGGCCTGCTCGGCGGCCTGGTCGCGGGCGTCGCGGTGGCGCTGGCGTTCGCGCCGCTGGCCGGCGCGACGTTGATGCAGTTGCCGGCAGTGGCGCTGGTCGCGTTCGTTGCGGTCTCGTTCTCGGTGGTCGGCGACCTGTTCGAAAGCCTGCTCAAGCGTCATGTCGGTGCCAAGGATTCGGGTGGCCTGATTCCCGGCCACGGCGGCATCCTCGACCGCATCGACGGCGTGATCGCGGCATTGCCGGTGTTCGCACTCGGCAAGGCCTGGCTGGGCTTCTGACCATGACGGCGGCTGCACATGTCCATCATGGATAGACGCCAGGTCGCCGTCCTCGGCGCGACTGGATCGATCGGCACTTCGGCGCTCGACGTGATTGCGCGCCACCCCGAACGGCTGCGCGCGAGCGTGCTCGCCGCCGGCAGCAACGTCGCGGCGTTGCTGGCCCTGTGCGCAACGCATCGGCCGCGGCACGCAGTGATCGCCGACGAATCAGCGTTCGCCGCCTTGCGCGACGGCTTACGCGACGCCGGCCTGCCGACGCAGGCGCATGCAGGCGCTGTCGCGCTGGACGCGCTGGTCGCGGGCGACGACTGCGACACCGTGGTCGCTGCGATTGTGGGGGCGGCCGGCTTGTCTTCGACCCTGGCCGCCGCACGCGCCGGCAAGCGCCTGCTGCTGGCCAACAAGGAATCGCTGGTGCTGGCTGGCGAACTGCTCACCAACGCCGCGCGCGACGCCGGCGCGCAGATCGTGCCGATCGACAGCGAGCACAACGCGATCTTTCAGTGTTTGCCCGATGCCGGCGCGCGCGCTGGCCTGCGTCGCATCTTCCTCACTGCATCCGGGGGTCCGTTCCGCGGCCGCAGTCGCGAACAGCTCGCCGACGTCACTCCAGCGCAAGCGGTCGCGCATCCGAAGTGGAACATGGGGCCGAAGATTTCGGTCGATTCGGCCACGCTGATGAACAAGGGCCTGGAAGTGATCGAGGCGCACCATCTGTTCGGTCTGCCCGGCGAGCGCATCGGCGTACTGGTGCATCCGCAGAGCCTGGTGCATTCGCTGGTCGAGTTC
>DASZZT010000148.1:0-12141 GCA_035543275.1 Luteimonas sp.
ATGAATGTTGAGGGCGCCGACCACGTATTGCTGCGCGTCGAGCACCAGCAGCGCATTGATCTGGTGGGCCTCCATCAATTGCGCGGCTTCGACCGCGAGCGCGTCGGAGCCAATCGTCTTGGGCGATCGGGTCATCACCGCATCGATGCGGGTGGCACGCAGGTCGATGGCCGCATCGTCGAGGGTGCGCCGCAGGTCGCCATCGGTGTACAGGCCGAGCAGCTTGCCCTGGTCATCGACCACGGCGGTGATACCCAGGCGCTTGCGGCTCATCTCCATCAGCGCCTCGCTCAGGGTCGCCTCGGCACGCACGCGCGGGACCTCGTCGCCGCTGTGCATGACATCGGTGATGCGCAGCAGCAGGCGCCGGCCGAGCGCGCCGGCCGGGTGTGAGCGTGCGAAGTCGTCGGCGGTGAAGCCGCGCGCCTCCAGCAGCGCGACTGCCAGAGCATCGCCGAGCGCGAGCGCTGCGGTGGTGCTGGAAGTGGGCGCCAGATCGAGCGGGCAGGCCTCGGCCGGGACGCTGACGTCCAGGTGCACGTCGGCTTCGCGCGCCAGCGTCGATTGCGGCCGGCCGGTCATCGCGACCAGCTGGTTGCCCTGGCGCTTGAGCACCGGCAACAGCATCAGCAGCTCGTCGGTCTCGCCGGAATTGGACAGCGCCACCACCACGTCGGCGTCGGTGACCATGCCCAGGTCGCCATGGCCGGCTTCGCCCGGATGCACGTAGAACGCGGGCGTGCCGGTGGAGGCCAGGGTCGCGGCGATCTTGCGCGCAACGTGGCCGGACTTGCCCATGCCGATGCAGACCACGCGGCCCCTGCAGGCCAGCATCAGCCGGCAGGCGGCGGAGAACGCGCCGTCGATACGCGCGGCGATCGCCGTGAGCCCCTGCGTCTCGATCTCGATGACGCGACGGCCACTGGCGGCGAAGTCGAAGCTGGGATTTGCGGGGTCGGGCGCCATCGGGGGAGGCGGGCATTCCGCTAGAATTGAGCATTCAGTTTAACGCGACTGGCACGATGAACGCCGAAACCATCCGTCAATTGATCGAACAGGGCCTGCCTGGCGCCCGCGCGCACGTGCAGGGCGAGGACGGCGTGCATTTCGAGGCCACCGTCGTCTGCGAAGCCTTCCGCGGCAAGCTTCCGCTGGCCCGTCACCGCATGGTCTATGCCACGCTGGGCGAACGCATGGGCGGCGAGATCCACGCGCTGGCGCTGAAGACGCTGGCGCCGGGCGAGACCGCCTGAGATGCAGAAGATCGTTGTTGAAGGTGGCATGCCGCTCAACGGCGAGGTGCAGATCTCCGGCGCCAAGAACGCGGTGCTGCCGATCCTGTGCGCGACGTTGCTGGCCGACGAGCCGGTCGCGATCCGCAACGTGCCGAACCTGCACGACGTCAAGACCACGTTGCGCCTGCTGGCCGAACTGGGCGCCGGTATCCACATGGACGATCGTTTCGATCTGAGCATCGACCCGCGCAGCGTGCGCAGCCACGTCGCGCCATACGAACTGGTCAAGACCATGCGCGCCTCGGTGCTGGTGCTCGGGCCGTTGCTCGCCAAATACGGCGCGGCAGAGGTGTCGCTGCCCGGTGGCTGCGCGATCGGTTCGCGCCCGGTCGACCAGCACATCAAGGGCATGCAGGCGCTCGGCGCGCAGGTCAGTGTCGACCACGGCTTCATCAGGGCCACGGCGCAGCGCTTGCGCGGCGGCCGCGTGGTGTTCGACATGGTCAGCGTCGGCGCCACCGAGAACGTGTTGATGGCGGCATGCCTGGCGCAGGGCACCAGCGTGCTTGAGAACGCGGCGATGGAGCCGGAGATCGTCGATCTGGCCGACTGCCTGATCGCGCTTGGCGCCGACATTGAAGGCGCCGGCAGCGGCCGCATCATCGTGCACGGCGTGGAGCGCCTGCACGGCGGCGCGCATTCGGTGCTGCCCGACCGGATCGAGACCGGCACCTTCCTGATCGCCGCGGCGATGACCGGCGGTCGCGTCACCGCCCGCCGCGCGCGCGCGGACACGCTCGACGTGGTGCTCGGCAAGCTGCGCGAAGCCGGCGCCGATCTGCAATTCGACGGCGACCGCATCACCCTGGACATGCACGGCCGGCGACCGCTGGCGGTCAATCTCACCACCGCGCCGCACCCGGGGTTCCCGACCGACATGCAGGCGCAATTCATGGCGATGAACTGCATCGCCGATGGTGTCGGCGTGATCATCGAGACGATCTTCGAGAACCGTTTCATGCACGTGCAGGAGCTGCAACGCCTCGGCGCCGACATCCGCGTCGAAGGCCACACTGCGATCGTGCGTGGCGTCGACAAGCTCAGCGGCGCGCCAGTGATGGCGACCGACCTGCGCGCCTCGGCCTCGCTGATCCTCGCCGGCCTGGTGGCCGAGGGCGAGACCACGATCGATCGCATCTACCACCTTGACCGCGGCTACGAGAACATCGAGGAAAAGTTGTCGGGTTTGGGTGCGAAGATCAGCCGGGTTTCCGCCTGATCTTTTCGCAGGAACCTTTCCCGATCCCCGGCCTTGGACATGTTCATCGTGCGCGTTCGCGGCAATGCCAGCGAATTATCCATGGAGTAGCGTCCATAGCGCGCCTAAAACGGCTGAGCCCAGCAAGGTCCAGCCCATGGCCAGCTTGAAGCGCAGCATGGCGATGAGCGCCATGGCCCCAAGCGCGAATGCAGCGGGGTCGAAGCTGCCCCAGATCGGGACATCCAGCTGGAGCCAGCCGATGTCGTGTACTTCGACTTGGTGGAAAACCGTATGCAGCGTGAACCACACGGACAGATTCAGTATCACGCCGACCACGGCTGCCGTGATCGCGGACAACGCCGAGTGGAGCGCGCGATTATGGCGCAGGGCCTCGATATACGGCGCTCCCAGGAAAATCCACAGGAAGCAAGGCACGAAGGTAACCCACGTGGTCAGCAGCGAACCCAGAACACCAGCCAACAGCGGGGACAGGCCGACCTGATGCTGGTAGGCGGCCTGGAATGCGACGAACTGCACGACCATGATCAGCGGTCCGGGCGTGGTCTCGGCCAACGCCAGGCCGTCGAGCATCTGTCCGGGTGTGAGCCAGCCGTAGCCTTCCACCGCACGCTGCGCGACATAAGCCAGGACGGCGTAGGCACCGCCGAAAGTGACCATCGCGGTCTGGCTGAAGAACAGGCCCTGCTGCGCCAGCACGCTGTCGCGGCCCAGCCAGGCGATGACCGCAAGCACGGGTAAAAACCACAGGCACAGGCTGACGATCAGCACGACCAGCGCACGTCGTTTCGAGGGGCGTGTGTGGGTCAGTTCGCCTTTCGCCAGCGCATGATCGATGAGGTAATGCGCGTCGTCTTCGGCTTCGGTGGCGGTAGGATCGGGGAAGTACGCGGGGCGAAGCCAACGACCGAGTATCCCCAGCAATGCGGCGCCCAGGATGATGAGCGGGAACGGCACCTTGAACGCAAAGATCGCCACAAATGCGGCGATGGCAATCCCGACCATCAAGCGATTCTTCAGGGCTCGCCGGCCGATGCGCAGCACCGCCTCGACGACCACGGCCAACACCGCGGCCTTCAGGCCGAAAAAGATCGCGCTGATGATTGGTACATGGCCGAGCTTGGCGTAGAGCACGCTCAAGAGAAGGATCGTCAAAATGCCCGGCACGACGAACAGCCCGCCTGCGATCAGGCCGCCGCGGGTGCGATGCATGAGCCAGCCGATGTACACGGCCAACTGCTGCGCTTCCGGTCCGGGCAGCAACATGCAGTAGTTGAGCGCGTGCAGGAAGCGCGACTCGCTGATCCATCGTCGTTTCTCGACCAGCTCGCGGTGCATCAACGCAATCTGGCCCGCGGGCCCGCCGAAGCTGAGCCAGCCGATCCTGGCCCATACGCGCGTTGCATCGGGCAGGGAGATACGTTCCGGGACTTGCGACGACTCCACGTTGTTCGTCATTGCAACAGGCCCGATAGCCGAATGTGCAATCGCCTGGCTTGCATGGGGCGGTGATCCACGTCACTCCATCGCCCGTTCGCGAAGCGCGCGGGCGACTCTTTGGTCATGGCGGCGAGCTGAGGCTCCACGTCGCGCAAGCTGCACACTGCGCAAGTCAGAGGGTGTTGACGTGAGCCTGGGCGTCCAGCACCGCGCGGAACTGGCGGGCAAGATCCGGGGCGGCGCCTTTACCCCAGAAGTGGGTGAAGAAGAAGCTCGGCGTCTCGCCGGTCATGTGGTTGTGCAGCGCCACCACATGGAAGCCGCCTTTACGTAAAGCCCTCAACACAGGCTGAATCTCGTTGGCCGTCATGATGATGTCGCCGTCGGCGGCGGCGAGCGCGTCGCTCCCCGAGAACGCAATCCAGGTCGTGAGGCCCATCGAGGCGCCGATTGCGAAGCCATGCATGCGGCCTTCGCGGCCGATCGTGATTTTCGCCACGCCACCGATTTCGGTGACGGGCTTGCCAATGATCGTGGACAGCGTTTTGGCGTCGATCTTGCCGGCGACAGGGGTCGCTCCGCCAAAGCCGCTGACCGGCTGCGGATGCGCGGTGCGGACCGCGCGAATGGCTGCCCATACGGCCTTGACGTTACCCGCGAGGATCGCCGGGTCGCCATCGCCGCCGATATGCATGAAGAAGACCCTGGGAGCGTCATGGAAGAAATGGTTGTGGATCGCGGTGACGTTGAGGCCGTGAGCGAAGGCAGTATCCATTGCCGCATCGACCTCGTCCTCGAACACGACCGTGTCGCCCATGACCATCGCACCGCCGTCGGGCATCGCGGCAAACGCCGCCCACGAACCCAGTCCTGCTGCCGGCGGCAACGGCATGCCGTCGACCGTGACCTTGACGTCCGTGCGGCTCCAACCGATCCGCACGACTCCGTCCGGCGTCGTCGTTGCCTCCACGCCGCTGGCGGCACTGATCGCTTTGGCGTCCAACGCAGCGGCGGCCATGACAGGTGCCGGGGCGAGCGCGGTGGCCACAGCGCTCGCCGCGGTGAGGATAAGAGCGCGTCCGCGTGCTGACGCAAGGCAGGACAGTGAGGGCATGACGGACCTCCAGGAATGGGGACGGGTCACTTCGGGGCGTGAACTCGGAGTACGCGGTTGCAACGGCCACGCCGCCGACATCGAGCACCCATACGCCGAGCTTACGCATGGCGCAAGCATTGCCAGGGCGAATCGCACAACTGGCCGCCTGCCGCCTGAGAGAAAAAAGCCCCGTATTGCGCGGGGCTTTCCATGTGGCTTGCTGCCGGCGACTGGATTTACGCGCCCCTGCGCTCATCAAGTCGCGCTGGCCCTCATCAGGGAACAAGTCATCCTGAGCCTGTCGAAGGACGGGCGCTCAGCGTTGTTGCGCGAGCCGTTGGTTCGCAAGCGCACCGTTTCGCTCAGTGCACAGCCTTGAGCCGCAAATCCATCTCGTCCTTGCCGTCCTTGCGCTGCAGGATTCGCGCCGGTACCGGCAGGCCATCGACCACCCAGACGATGGTCTGCTTGTCGCCGTCCGTGCGCGACACCTTGGTCGCCTGCTGCGACTTGCCGCCGATGCTGACGGTGTCCTTGCCTGCGACCTGGTAACTCAGTTGCTTGGCGCGGCCGTCGTCGACCATGCGGTAGGCCAAGGGCTTGCCGGCGGCGAGATCGCGCGGAATGGCGAGGTTGATCAGCATCAAGTCGAGATCGCCGGCCTGCAGCTTCACCGGGCCACTGCGATCGGCCTTGACGTCACCGCTCCAGCGCGCCTCGCCGCGGCTCCAGTCGTAGGTCGCGTTCTTGTTGTTCTTCTTGATCAGCAGCAGCGACGAATCGCTGCCCGACAGCGGCCGCCACTGGCCGCCGCGATCCTCGAACACGGTGCTCTGGGTCAGTTGCGCAAGGCTGCTGCGGATATTGAGGGTGTAGGTCCAGCGATCGCCGCCGGCCGCGGCCAGCGTCATCGTGCCGTTGCCCTGCAGGCCCATGTAGTTGGCCGCGTAATCGGCGGTGAAAGGTTTCACCGCGAGCGCCGGCGCGCTGGCCAGCGCCAGCAGCGCGGCCGCGATCAGTGCGGGCTTGCGGAAGAGCGTCGGTGCCTTGGTCATTGTGGTGCTCCCTTGTATTCGATCAGGCGCAGGTCGGTGGTGTCCTGGCCGTCCTCGCGTTGCAGGATGCGGATCGGCGTCGGCACGCCGCTGGCGACCCACAGGATGGTTTCGTCGCTGCCGTCCTGGATGCGCTCGACCCGCATCGCGTCGTAGCTCAGGTCGCCGACGCTGATGTTTTCGGTCTGCGGCGCCACCGCCCAGGTGTGCTCGCGCACACGGCCGTCGTCGACGAAGCGGTAATGCAGGGTCTGGCCGGGTACGGCGTCGCGGATTACCGCCAAATCGATCAACAACCCGCTCATGTCGCCGACCTGCAGCGCGATGGAGCCGGTGCGGGTCTTCTTGACGTCGCCGGTCCAGCGCGCGCTGCGGGCGTTCCAGTCGTAGACACCGACACTCTTCTTGCTGGACAGGAACGCGCGCTTCACCGTGCTCTGGGTGAGCGGTCGATAGTCGTGGCCGTTGCTGTCGAACACGGTGCTCTGCTGCACGTTGAGACCGGTCAGGCGCATCAGGCCGCGACCTTTCATCCCAAGGTCGACACGCCAGCGCGCGCCATCGACATGCACGACCTGCATCGTGGCGTCACCAAGTTCGCGGCCGCCGTTGGACACCTGATAGGCGGCGACGAACGGCTGCAACTCCTCCGCGCTGGCGATGGACGCAAGCGGGAGCAGGGCGAGGGCCATGATGGACAACAACGATTTCATTCGGCTCCGGGGGGGCGCAAAAGGCCGGTCAAATTTAATTGCAGCGGGGTAAACAGGGGATGACCATCGAGCATTGCGGTTGCATCCCGTTCAGCGATGCGGCCCGCGACCGCCAGCCGCAGCACCGCCACCAGCAACGGATATTCGCGGGCGAGTACCCGCGCGGCCAGCGATTCGGCGGTGTCATCGCCGCGGACCGGTACCACGGCCTGCGCGATCACCGCGCCTGCGTCCAGTTCCGGCACGACGAAATGCACGCTGGCGCCATGTTCGTGCTCGCCGGCTTGCAGCGCGCGCGCATGCGTGCTCAAGCCGCGGTAACTGGGCAGCAGCGATGGATGGATGTTGAGCAAGCGGCCGCGGAAGCGCTCGACGAAGCCATCGCCGAGGATGCGCAGGTAACCCGCGCACAGCACCCAATCGGGTTCGACTGCAGCGACGGCGGACGTGAGTTCGTCGTCGAACGCCGCGCGCGAGGCATAGCTCCTGGCGTCGCGGCTCCAGCGCAGCGCTTCGGGCACGCGCCGCAGCGCCGCTGCATCGGGGCGATCGGAAAACACGCCGATGATCTGCGCCTCGAGCGTGCCGGCCGCGATCGCGTCGAGCACGGCCTGCAGGTTGCTGCCGCGGCCGGAGACGAGGACTGCAATGCGTCGCATCACGGCTGTGCTATCGCGCCCATGGGGCGCTCCTACAGGTGTGCATCAGGCGATACGGACGCGTTCATCGCCGCTGGACGCCACCACGCTGCCGATCTGGCGATGCGCGAGTCCGAGGCGATCGAGATCGGCGCCGATCGCGGCGACCTCCTCCGGCGCTACTACAAGAACGAAGCCGACGCCGCAGTTGAACGTGCGCCACATCTCATCCTGCGACACCGCGCCCTCGCGCTGCAGCCAGTCGAACACTGGCGGCAGCACGATCGCGGAGGCCTCGATGTCCAGGCCCAGCCCATCAGGAATCACGCGGATGATATTTTCGGTCAGGCCGCCGCCGGTGATGTGCGCCATGGCATGCAGATCGTGTGCTTTCAGCAGTTCGAGTATCGGCTTGACGTACAGCGCGGTCGGCGCCATCAGCGCATCGATCAGCTTGACGCCGCCGACCTCGACATCGCCCGGGCGTCCGGCGCGGTCGAAGATGCGACGGATCAGCGAATAGCCGTTCGAATGCGGACCGCTCGAAGCGATGCCGAGCAGCACATCGCCGACGCGCACCTTGCTGCCGTCGAGCAGCTTCGACTTCTCCACGGCTCCAACGGTGAAGCCGGCGAGGTCATATTCACCCGGCGGGTACATGTCGGGCATCTCTGCCGTCTCACCGCCGATGAGTGCGCAGCCGGCCAGCTCGCAACCCCTGGCGATGCCGCCGACCACGGCCACGGCGGTGTCGACGTCGAGCTTGCCGGTGGCGAAGTAGTCGAGGAAGAACAGCGGTTCTGCGCCCTGCACCAGCACGTCGTTGACGCACATGCCGACCAGGTCGATGCCGATGGTGTCGTGGCGGTCCAACTGCTGGGCGAGCTTGAGCTTGGTGCCGACGCCGTCGGTGCCGGACACCAGCACCGGCTCGCGATACTTGCCGGACAGATCGAACAGCGCACCGAAGCCGCCCAGCCCGCCCATGACTTCGGGACGGAAACTGCGCTTGACCAGCGGCTTGATGCGTTCGACGACTTCGTTGCCCGCGTCGATGTCGACGCCGGCATCGCGGTAGGTCATTGGGGCGGAACCGGGCAAGGCAGGGGCGGGCGGGATTGAGGTGCTCACACGGGTCCAGGCAGCGCGCGCGATGCGCCGAACGGGCGATTTTAACAGTGCGCGTGGTTCCACAGCCTCACCATTGGCGGGGTGAATGGACGTGCTGGCGCGGCTGGGGCACCATTTCGACTTGTTTCGCAGGCTAAGGATGGGACGATGCGTCGGGCAATCCGGATGGCGTGGGCGATGGGACTGCTGCTGGTCGCAGGCTTTGCCTCGGCGCAGCGCGTCGAAGGCGACCGCGCCGCGGCGCAGGGCATCTACCAGGCCGAGGTGCCGGTCAACGGCCAGGGCGAGGGCGAACGCAACGCCGGTTTCGCGCGTGCGCTGGTGCAGGTGCTGGGCAGGCTGTCGGGCGACCGCAGCGCCGCCGCCCGCCCCGGCGTCGGTCAGGAACTGCGCAACGCCAAGGCCTACGTCGATGGCTACGACTACCGCCAGGACCAGGGCGTCGGCCATGGCGGCGCGCCCACGTTCACGTCCACTCTCGTGGTGCGCTTCGACCAGGACAAGGTCGACGAAATTGTGACACTGCTCGGCCTGCCGCTGTGGCCGCAGCCGCGGCCCAAGCCGGTGCTGTGGCTGGCGATCGACGATGGCGGCGGGCCGCGCCTGGTTGGATTGGCGCAGGGCAACGCCGCGCGTTCGGTGCTGGATCGGGCGAACGAGCGTGGCTACCGGCTCGGGCTGCCTGGCGGCAGCGCCGCCGAGCAAGCCGCGGTTGGCGCGATCTGGCGCGGCGACAGCGCTGCGATCGCGCGCATTTCCTCGCGTTACCAGCCGCCGATGCAGCTGATCGGCAAGGTCTATCGCGACAAGGCCGGCTGGAGCGCGGACTGGATATTCGTCGACAGCGGCCGGGTGCTGTCGCAATGGTCGAGCAGCGACAGCAACGCGCGCCGTGCCATGGCCGCCGGCGCCGACGGTGCCGCCGATGCGCTGGTGCGCAAGTACGCCAGGCCCGGTACCGCCGCGGGCCCGGCCGGGACCTATCGGGTGCTGTTCACCGGCATCGACAGCAGCGACGACTACATGCGCTTGTCCGGTTACCTGCAGGGCTTGGCGGTGGTGCGGCGGATCACGCCGGTGCGAGCCACGCCGGAAGGACTGGAGCTTGACCTGGAGCTGTCATCCGGCCTGAGCGGATTGCGACGCATGGTCGGCAACGGCGACGTGCTCAGCGCCGACGAAGGCGAGCCGCCGACGTTCCGACTGCGCTGAGGCGATCACTTGAACCACGACGACAGCGGCGACCTGGCAACGTTCCTGCGGCGCCTGCAGTGGGCGCTGCTTGGGCTGGGCGTGGGCTGGCTGGTGTGGCTGCTGGCGCCGATCCTGACGCCGTTCGTGCTGGCGGCGCTGCTCGGCTGGCTCGGCGATCCGCTGGTCGATCGCATTGAGCGCGCCGGGCGCTCGCGCAACACCGGGGTGATGCTGGTGTTCGGCACGATGATGGTGCTGGTGGTGCTGGCGCTGATCGTGCTGGTGCCGCTGATCGAACGCCAGATCGTGACCCTGGTCGAATCGCTGCCGGGCTACCGCGACTGGTTCGTCGGCACTGTGCTGCCGTGGCTGGAGCGCAAGACCGGGCTGCAACTGCTGGCGTGGCTCGACCCCGAGCGCCTGATCGAACTGGTGCGCACGCATTGGGAGCAGGCCGGCGGTGCCGCGGCGACCATGCTCGGCTACCTGTCGCGTTCCGGTTTCGCGCTGCTCGGCTGGATCGCCAACATCGTCCTGCTGCCGGTGCTGACGTTCTTCTTCCTGCGCGACTGGGACCTGTTCGTCGATCGCGTCGCCGCGCTGGTGCCGCGCGACCACGCCGAGATCGCGTCGCGGCTGGCGCAGGAATCCAGCGCCGTGCTCGGCGCCTTCCTGCGCGGGCAACTGCTGGTGATGGTGGTGCTCGGCGTGCTGTACGGCCTCGGGCTGTCGCTGGTCGGACTCAGCCTCGGCATCTTGATCGGCATCGTCGCCGGCGTGCTGACGTTCGTGCCGTACCTCGGGCCGGCGACGGTGATCGTGCTCGGTGGCATCGCGGCACTGGTGCAGTTTGGCGACTGGCAACACATGGTCGGCGTGCTGGCGGTGTTCGGCGTCGGCCAAGCGATCGAGAGCTACTGGCTGACGCCGAAACTGGTCGGCGATCGCATCGGCCTGCATCCGGTGGCGGTGATCTTCGCGGTGCTTGCCGGCGGACAGCTGTTCGGTTTCCTCGGCATGCTGATGGCGCTGCCGGTGGCGGCGATCGCCAACGTGCTGCTGCGTTACGCGCACGAGCGCTACACCCATAGCCGTCTGTACGCGGGCGATCGTCCGGGAATCCTGCTCGACGACTTCGTCGATCCGTCGACGGTGGATGACGACGAGGCGTGACCACTTCGCCCGGTTCAAGCCCGCAGCTGCCGCTGGCGCTGCGCTATCCGCCCGACCAGCGCTTCGAGACGTATCTGCGCGCTCCCGCAGGTGCGCTCGCGCAGTTGCAGGGATTGGCGCAGGTCGCCGGCAGCGACTGGCTGTATCTCGCCGGCCCGGGTGGGGTCGGCAAAACCCATCTGGCGCTCGCCACCTGCGCCGCCGCCGAAGCTGCCGGCCGCCGCGCCGCGTACCTGCCGTTGCAGGCCGCTGCCGGGCGCATGCGCAGTGCACTCGATGCGCTCGACGGCAATGATGTGATCGCGCTCGATGGTGTCGACGCCACCGCCGGCGCGCACGAGGACGAGGTCGCGCTGTTCGAATTCCACAACCACGCGCGCAGTGCCGGCATCGCCGTGCTCTACACCGCCGATGCAGCGCCCGACGCGCTCGCGCTGACGCTGCCGGACCTGCGTTCGCGGCTGGCGCAATGCACCCGCATCATCTTGTCGCCGCTCGACGAGGCCGGCCGCCGCGAGGTGCTGCGTGAACGCGCACAACGCCGTGGCCTGGTCCTCGATGACGCAGCGCTGGATTGGTTGCTGCGGCGTGTCGATCGCGACCTCGCCAGCCTGACAGTCTTGCTCGACCGGCTCGATCGCGCCTCGCTCGCCGCGCAACGGCGCATTACCGTTCCGTTTCTGCGGAAAACCCTCGATCTGTAGCGTGCGCTGTGCGCACGATGCGACGCCACCGGAGCCGTGTTACGTGCGCACAGCGCACGCTATGGGCTAGGCGTCGATCAGTTCGGCGTCGAGTTGCGCCAGGCGCTGCGGCGTGCCGACATCGGTCCAGCGGCCGCGATGGTGTTCGCCGCTGACCGCGCCACGTGCCATCGCCGCGCGCAGCAGCGGTGCCAGCTGGAAACGCGGTGGCTCCTCGTCGACACCGGGCGCATTGCCGATGATGTCGCGCCAGCCATCGAACAATGCTCGCCGGTACACGCCGATGCCGGCGAAGGTCAGCTTCGCTTCGCCATCGGACGCGACCCGGCCATCATTGCCCAACAAGAAATCGCCATGCGGATGCTGCGGCGGATTGTCGACCAGCACCAGGTGCGCATTGCCATCGGGTTCGTGCGGCAGTCGCGCGAAGTCGTAGTCGGTCCAGATGTCACCGTTGACGGCAACGAACGGGGCGTCGCCCAA
>DASZZT010000149.1:0-12454 GCA_035543275.1 Luteimonas sp.
CAGCCGCTGTTCCGCCTGTGGTGGTATCCGAACGAAGTCGCCGGCGAGACAAATGCAGATTTGGTGCGCGAATGCGTGCGTCCGCGCATCGAGGCGGCGTGGGATCGCATCGACGCGCACATGGCCGGACACGGCCCGTTCCTGCTCGGCGACAACCTCAGCGCTGCGGACTTCTTTCTGACCATGCTGATGCGCTGGTCGCGAAGCATGCCGCGATCGGCAACCGACTGGCCGCATCTGGCCGCACTGGCGCAGCGGATGAAGGCGCGACCCTCGTTCGCGACCTTGTACCAGCGCGAAGGCCTCAGCGAATGGGCCTGAGCATTACACTGATCCTGATCGGCATCACCGTGCTGGTGTCATGGCTGGCGTTCAACAACGCCAGGCTGCTTGAACGGCTGATCCTGTGGCCGCCGGCGATCGACCGCCAGAAGCAGTACGACCGACTGCTCACCCACGGCTTCATCCATGCCGATTTCCAGCACCTGCTGTTCAACATGATCACGCTGTATTTCTTCGGGCGGCTGGTCGAGCAGTGGTTCGTGCCGTACGTCGGCAGGATCGGATTCGTCCTGTTCTATCTGTCGGCGATCCTGATCGCGATCCTGCCCACCTACCTGCGGCATCGGCACGATGCGCGCTACCGCAGTCTCGGTGCCTCCGGCGCGGTGTCGGCAGTGCTGTTCGCCTTCATCCTGGTGCAGCCGTGGTCGCTGATCTTCGTATTCTTCCTGCCGATGCCGGCGATCCTGTACGCAGTGCTGTATGTGGGTTACTCGATCTGGATGGACAAGCACGGCGGCGATAACGTCAACCACAGCGCGCATCTGTGGGGTGCGGGCTACGGCATTTTGTTCACGCTGCTGATGGAGCCGCGGGTCGGGCCGGCGTTCCTGCAGCAGCTGCTGCACCCGTCCTTCGGATGAGGGCAAGACAGCACGCTCACCCGGCCTGAATGCTCCGGATGGTATCGAAGGTCAGGTGCGGCACCTGCCGCGAGTACGCGTCGACCGGAGGAAACACATGGCGACCATCAAGCCCCGTACATCCGCGACCAGCAGGACCGCGGCAAAAAAGACAGTGAAGAAGGTCGTGGCGAAACGCGCCAGCGCTGCCGCGACAGCGCGCAAGGCGCCCGCGTCCCCGACGCGCAAATCCGCCACCAGGCAGGCACCGGCCAAAAAGACCGCACCCAAAAAGACCGCGGTGAAGAAGACGGCGGTGAAGAAGACGGTCCGCAAGAGCACTGGCAAGCCGCCGATGAGCAAGCCGCTGTTGCAACAGGTTGTGAAGAAGACGACGGCCAGCAAGCGTCCTGCCACGAAGGTTGCGACGTCGCCCGCGCGCAAGGCACCGGCAAAGGCCGTAGCGAAACGCAGCGCCGGCCGGCGCAAGATCACACCGAAGCAGGCGCTCGCCAACACCCACGCATTGCTCGAAGCCAAACAGGCGCACGACCGCGAGACACCGCCGTGGCAAACGCCGGACGCGCATGCAGGTCACGTCCCGGCTCCGGAGTTCCAGTCGCCCGAAGCGCAGGCCAAGGCTGGGGAACTGCACGAAGGCGAAAGCCGGATGGCGGCGATCCAGGGCAGTATCAGCACCCACGACCGGCACGCCCAGGGCAAGCGCGACAGTCGTTGATCATCGACAGGAGCAACCATGCAGGCCACGAGCCCCGGCGCCGATGTCCGCCATGATCCGGATCGCCGGCGATTCGGCACCAGCGTCGATGGTGTCGAGGCGCACCTCGATTACCAGCGCCAGCAGGACGCGATCCGGATTACCCACACCAGCGTGCCGGCCGCAATCGGCGGCCGCGGCATCGCCGCCGATTTGATGCGAGCGGTGCTGGACTATGCCCGCGCCGAAGGTCTGAAGGTGATACCGGCCTGCTCGTACGCGGCTGCCTACCTTGACCGGCATCCGCAACACGCCGATTTGCGGGCCTGACCCAGCGTCACCAGCTCGACGTGGATCTCGCGGGATGGTCGAAAGCGTGACGCGTTCGAGCGCGAAGGCGGCGCCTGAAGCCCGGCCGCGTAGAATGCGCGGCGGTTTCCTCCGGCCACACCATGCGCCTCAACAAGCACATCAGCGACACCGGTTTCTGCTCCCGGCGCGAGGCCGATCGTCTGGTCGCCGAGGGCCGGGTCACGGTCAACGGCCTGCGCGCACGCATCGGTGCGGAGGTTGGCGAGGGCGACGAGGTCAAGGTCGACGGCCAGCCGCTGAAGGCCCGGGCGGCCGCCAAGGGCCAGCGCAGGCATGTCTATATCGCGCTGAACAAGCCGGTCGGGATCACCTCCACCACCGAGTCGGCGGTCAAGGACAACATCGTCGATTTCGTTGGCCACCAGCAGCGGATCTTTCCGGTCGGCCGCCTGGACAAGGATTCAGAAGGCCTGATCCTGCTGACCAGCAACGGCGACATCGTCAACGAGATCCTGCGCGCCGAGAACAAGCTGGAGAAGGAGTATCTGGTTGCGGTCAACCATGCGGTCACCGACGAGTTCCTGTGGGGAATGGCCCGCGGCGTCCCGATACATGGCGAAATGACCCTGCCTTGCAAGACCGGCAAGCTCGCCCGTTTCGGCTTCCGCATCACCCTGACCCAAGGGCTGAACCGCCAGATCCGGCTGATGGCGGCGCACTTCAAGTACCGGGTGAAGCAGCTGATCCGGGTCCGCATCGGCAACGTCAAGCTCGGCCACCTCAAGACCGGGCAGTGGCGCAACCTGACCGATGCCGAGCTGCGTGAGCTGCTGCCGCAGCGCCAGGATTGGTGAGCGCGGCCGCTCGTCGGAATCCGTACCCGCCCCATTCACACTTTCGGGGCAAAGTAGGTTAATGTGCGCGCACTGTTCAAAGCCGGGATCACGGTACATCGTGGCTCCGATGCGGTAGATCCAACGATCCGCTACATCGCTCTCGCGTCATTACCCCTTGCTCGACAGTCTCGGCCCGCGTGTTGCGTGTCGTGCCAATCTACAAATCGTTTCAAGGAGTAGTTTCATGTCGGATCGTCAGACCGGTACCGTCAAGTGGTTCAACGACGCCAAGGGCTTCGGCTTCATCACCCCGGAGAGCGGCGCGGACCTGTTCGTGCATTTCCGCTCGATCCAGGGCAGCGGCTTCAAGTCGCTCCAGGAAGGCCAGAAGGTCTCGTTCAAGGTTGTGCAGGGCCAGAAGGGCCTGCAGGCCGACGAAGTGCAGGCAATGTAAGCCAGCAATAACGTCAAGTGAAAGCAAGCCCCGGGCGGCAACGCCCGGGGCTTTTTCTTTGCGCCGGGAATTGCTTGGACAAACAATCATTGCGCAGAAAATAATGTCGATTCCGGCATCACACGATGCCCGTTATCCTGAATGGGTCATCGCGCCGGGAAAGGAACCCGCCATGCCGCGTCCATCAGCGTTGCTGTCGACCTGTTCGTTGTTGCTGCTCGCCGCCTGCCAGCGCGAGCCCGCGCCGCCGGCTGCCACGCCCGCACCGACCGCGACTGCGGCATCTGCACCGGCATCACCGACATTGAAAGACGTGATCGAGCACGATCCGCGCTACCTCGTCGGCATCAGCTACCCGGCGGTGGCCAATCGATATCCGGGTCTTGCGGTGGAGCTCAAGCGCTACGCCGACGCCGCCCATGCCGAACTGATGCAGGCGGTCGATGGCCTCGGCACGGACAAGCCGCCCGCGCCCTACGATCTCTCGCTCAGCTTCAGCGAAATTGCGAACACGCCGCAACTGATCGCGATCGCTGCCGACGGCAGCAGCTACACCGGCGGCGCCCACGGCAATCCGCTGGTCGCGCGCTTCGTCTGGCTGCCGCAACAGGACAAGCGCCTGACCGCGTCGGCGTTGGTGCCCGATCCAAAAGCCTGGCGCGACATCTCCGACTACGTGCGCGAGCAGCTGCATGCGGCGTTGTCGCAGCGCGTGGATGCCGACGAACTGCCGCCGGCCGAACGCGCCGATATCGTCAAGAGTGCCGGCCGCATGATCGACGAAGGCACCAGCCCGGACGTTGCCAATTTCGACCAGTTCGAGCCGGTGCTGGCGCCCGATGGCAAGATCGTGGCGCTGCGCTTCGTGTTCCCGCCCTACCAGGTTGGCCCTTACGCCGATGGCATCCAGACCGTGGATGTGCCGGCACAGGTGCTGTTGCCGAAGATCGCGCCGGCGTACCGGAGTCTTTTCAGCGGCGGCTGATGGCTCCGGTACGCCGGCAAACACCATCCTGCGAGGGAGACAATGTTGGACATGCATCCTTTCCGACACCGCGTCGAAGACCTGCTGGCGCAAGCCGGTGTGCACCCCGGTGGCGGCGCTCCCGGCGATCCGGTGATCCATGACAGCCGTTTCTACGCGCGTGTGCTGGCACAGGGCTCGCTCGGCCTCGGCGAGGCGTACATGGACGGCTGCTGGGATGTCGAATCGCTGGACGGCATGTTGTGCCGCCTGTTGCACAGTCGCATCGACCAGCGCGTGCACGGACTGGGCGAGATCTTCGACGCGATCCGCGCGTACCTGTTCAACCTGCAGGTCGGTCGCCGCAGCTACGCGGTCGGCGAGCGTCATTACGACCTGGGCAACGACCTGTTCCAGGCCATGCTCGGCAAGCGCCTGGTCTACAGCTGCGGCTACTGGCGCGAGGCGGCCACGCTCGATGACGCGCAGGAGGCCAAACTCGACCTGGTCTGCCGCAAGCTCGGCCTGCGCCCGGGCATGCGCGTGCTCGACATCGGCTGCGGCTGGGGCGAGGCGCTGAAGTTCGCCGCGGAACGCTACGGCGTGTCCGGTGTCGGCATCACCATCTCGCGCGAGCAGGCCGACTACGCACGCACGCTGTGCGCGGGCCTGCCGATCGAGATCAGGTTGCAGGATTACCGGGAGCTGGACGAACGCTTCGACCGCAGCTTCTCGATCGGCATGTTCGAGCATGTCGGGGCCAGGAATTACCGCACCTACTTCGATCTCGCGCGTCGTTGCCTGGTCGATGACGGGCTGTTCCTGTTGCATTGCATCGGCGGCAATGTCTCGGTGCGCCAGACCGATCCGTGGATCGCGCGCTATATCTTCCCCAACTCGATGCTGCCCTCGGCTGCGCAGATCACGGCGGCCTGCGAAGGGCTATTCGTGATCGAGGACTGGCACGGCTTCGGCACCGACTACGACCGCACCCTGCAGGCATGGCGTGACAACATCGAGCGCGCCTGGGACAGCTTGCCGTCGCGCTACGACGAGCGTTTCCGGCGGATGTGGCGGTTCTACCTCGCCGCCTGCATGGCGACGTTCCGCGCCCGACGCACGCAGCTGTGGCAACTGGTGCTGTCGCCGCACGGCGTGCCGGGCGGCTATCTCGCACCACACTGAATACGCGATGCCGCGTGCGGCTCAGGAAGGGTGAGCATTGCTTTCACGCAACGCCAACGCCCGGCTTGCGGTAATGCGGCCCCTGTCCGCGGAAGCAAACCGGAGTCGCGCCATGCTCGTTCATCTGCACCATTCCCGCGAAGCGGATCACGATGAAGGCCGCACACGCGCGCGCATCTTCGGTGAAGAGGCGACCGGCCTGTATCCGGGCGAACCATGGGGTGCAGTCGAGTCGTACATGGCCGGGGACTGGCGCGCGGTGCGCGGCAACTCGCCGCTGTCCTGGGTGGAGGTCCGCGGCGACGCGCATGCGGCATGGCAGGTCGCCAAGCTCCAGCGCGAAGGCCATCTGCGGGATGACGCCCCGGTGTTCGCTGCTGGCTAGCTTGCTACTGACCAGGCACATCCCGGTCGCGGGTGATCCGACGCCGCCCGAGAGGCGGCGTCATCGCATCCGCGGTCCGGATTCATCTTTCCACTTTCACGTCACGCGCGGCTGCGAATACTTCGGGACCACGGCAGGATCGGCAGTGCGTATAGCGCCGTGCCTCGCACCCGCGCACAGGAGGTCGCCATGGCTCGTCCCGTCTGGACCGGAATGCTTTCGTTCGGGCTGCTCAACATCCCGGTGTCACTGATGGCGGGGGAACGCCGTACGGATATCTCGTTCCGCATGCTCGATTCGCGCAACAACGCCCCGGTCCACTATGAGCGCGTCAACGCCGAGACCGGCGACGAGGTGCCATGGAAGGATGTGGTCAAGGCGTTCGAATACGACAAGGGCAGCTATGTCGTGCTCGAGCCGGAAGACATCAAGTCTGCGGCGCCGGAAAGCCATGACGCGATCGAGGTCGAGGGCTTCGTCGACGCCGATGCGGTCGGCCCGCAGTATTTCGAGAAGCCCTATGTGCTGGTGCCGGCAAAAAAGGCCGAGAAGGGTTACGTGCTGCTACGCGAGGCGTTGCAGCACACCGGCAAGATCGGCATCGCGCGGGTGGTGATACGCACCCGCGAGAGCCTGTGCGCGGTGATGCCGCAGGGCAATGCGCTGCTGTTGCTGATGATGCGTTACCCGCAGGAACTGGTGGCCGTCGACGAATACAACATTCCCGAAGGCGCGCGCGCGGATTACCGGATCACGGCGAAGGAGCAGGCGTTTTCCGAGCAGCTGATCCAGACCATGTCCGGCGACTGGGAGCCGGGGCAGTATCAGGATGAATTCCGCGAGCGCCTGCACAAGGTCATCAAGGAGCGGATGAAGGCGCACGGCGTGGTCAAGCATGAGGAAGAGGAGCCGGAGGCGTCCGAGGGCGCGGCGACCAACGTGGTCGACTTCATGTCGCTGCTGCAACAGAGCATCGACCGGAAGAAGCGCACGCCGGCGAAGAAATCGACAGAAAGCGACGCCCGCGCCAAGGCCACGAAGAACACGCCGCTGAAGAGCAGACCGGCGAAGAAGGCCGCATCGAAGCCGGCGAAGAAGGCCGCTGCGAAAACCACACGGCGCAAGTCGGCCTGATCGGCGCCCGCGGGCATGAGTCTGCGCGAATACGTCCGCAAGCGCCGCGTTGGCGAAACCCCGGAGCCGTTTGCCGCGACCCGGTCCGGAATACGCGGCAAGCGCCCCATCTTTGTGGTGCAACTGCACCATGCGCGTGCGCGCCATTACGATTTCCGGCTGGAGATGGACGGCACCCTGAAAAGCTGGGCGGTGCCGAAAGGACCATCGTTGCGGCCGGGGGAGAAGCGGCTGGCAGTGGAAGTCGAAGATCACCCGCTGAGTTATGCCGGTTTCCAGGGCGACATCCCGCCGGGCCATTACGGCGCCGGTCACGTCGATATTTTCGACCACGGCGTCTGGAGCGCAGACGGCGACCCGCTGGAGGCGCTGGCCGCAGGCAAGATCGATTTCACGCTGCATGGCGAAAAGCTGCACGGCGGCTGGAAGCTGGTGCGCACCCGGCAGCAACGCAGCGGCAAACCGCAGTGGCTGCTGTTCAAGCGCAACGATGCATTCGCGCAGGATGCCGAAGCCGATGACCTGGTCGACGTGGCGCCCGCAGCGAAATCGAAAAAAGCGACCGTGAAACCTGCGGCGGCGACAACGACCAAGGCCAGCAAGGCGCGCGCCCCGCGTCGCCAGGACTGGAATACGCGGGCTGCAGCACTGGCCGGCGCCCGTGCTAAGCGCGACTGGGCGCCGCCAGCGCCGCAGCTGGCCACAGTGCGCGAGGCGCCGCCGGCCGGCGATGGTTGGCTGCATGAATTGAAGTGGGATGGTTACCGCCTGCTGGTCGAAGTCGTCGCCGGCAAGGCGCGATTGCGTTCGCGCAACGGTCTGAACTGGACCGCGGATTATCCCGACATCGCCGCTGCTATCGAGCGCCTCGGTGTCAGCGATGCCAGCTTCGATGGCGAACTGATCGCGCTCGACCCGAAAGGCTGCAACGACTTCGCGCTGCTGCAACGGACCATCGAGGGCAGCGCGAACGGGGCGCTGCGCTACATGCTGTTCGACCTGCCGTCGCTGGCCGGTATCAATCTCACCGGGGCCGGGCTGATCGAGCGCAAGGACCTGCTCGAGGCGCTGTTGCACGGTGCCGAACCGGTGCTCGGCTACAGCCGCCACATCGTCGGCCATGGTGCCGAGGTGTTTGCGGCAAGCGCGAAGCAGGAGATGGAAGGCATCATCAGCAAGGCGGGCGACTCGCAATACGCCTCGGGCCGATCGACCAGCTGGCTGAAGATCAAGCATGCGCAGAGCGACGAGTTCGTCATCGTCGGCTTCACCGCGCCCAGGCGCTCGCGCACCGGCTTCGGCTCGCTGCTGATGGCCACGCGCGAGCATGGCGCGCTGAAATACGTCGGCCGCGTCGGCACCGGATTCGACGATCTCGCCTTGCGCAGCCTGAGCACGCGCTTGCGGCAACTCGCGCGTGATACCCCGACGGTGACGCTGCCGGCGCACATCCCGTTGCGTCCACGCGACGTGACCTGGGTCGAGCCGCAGCTTGTCGCCGAACTTGCATTCCGTGGCTGGGGCAAGGAAGGCCTGTTGCGGCAGGCGAGTTTCCAGAGACTGCGCGAGGACAAGACCGTGAAAGACATCGGCGACCAGAATGCTGCGACGACGGCGCGCATCAGCAGTCCAAGCAAGATCATCTATCCCGACAGCGGCATCACCAAGCAGCAGGTCGCCGACTATTACCGCGCGGTCGCGCCGCTGTTGTTGCCGGAACTTGCGCGCAGGCCGCTGTCGTTGCTGCGCTGCCCGGACGGCTTGCAGGGGCAGTGTTTTTTCCAGAAGCACCACGCCGACACCCTCGGTGCCAACGTGCATGCGGTGTCGATCCGCGAGAAGGACGGTGGCAGCGATGACTACCTGTACGTCGAGGACGCGGAAGGCGTGATCGACCTGGTGCAGATGAACGTGATCGAGCTGCACCCATGGGGCGCGCGGATCGAGGACGTCGAGCATCCGGACCGGCTGGTGTTCGACCTTGATCCGGGCGAGGGCGTGGACTGGAAAGCGATCGTCGCTGCCGCACGCGAGGTGCGCGCGCGATTGAAGGAGATCGGACTGGAAAGCTTCGTGCGCCTGTCCGGTGGCAAGGGCCTGCATGTTGTCTTGCCGATCCGGCCGGGTCCAAGTTGGACCGAGGCAAAGGCATTCTGCGAAGCCTTTGCTGACGCCATGGCCGCGCACGCGCCGCAGCGTTATGTTGCCACCGCGACCAAGGTGAAGCGAAAAGGGGTGATTTTCATCGACTGGCTGCGCAACGGCCGTGGCGCGACCAGCGTGGCCAGCTGGTCGTTGCGCGCGCGCAAGGAAGCCGGCGTGGCGATGCCGTTGCGCTGGGGCGAACTCGGCCGCACCAAATCCGGTGCTGACTACCCACTCGGACGTGCGTTGCGGCGCGCTGCCGGCCTGCGCAAGGATCCTTGGGAAGCTTGGATGCAGGCGACGATGCAGAAGCTGGTCACGCTCGGCTGACGGATGCACACCAGCCCCGTAGGGCGGAACCGCCGCAGGCGTTTCCGCCGAATGTCGTGCAGCACAGGAAAAGACATGCGGCGGAATCCGCTGCGCGGGTTCCGCCCTACCTCAGCCCGCCTTACGGCCTTGCGGCGGGCAGGTATTCGCCGAACCAGCCCAACGCCCGCTGCAGCACATCGCGCTGGTGTGCGGGATCAACGAAACTGTGTCCCTCGTTCGGATATACCACCAGCGAGGTCGGCACGTTCTGTGCGCGCAGCGCATGCCAGAACTCGAACGATTGCGGTGCCGGGCATTCGGCATCGCGGTCGCCGACCACCACCAGCGTCGGCGTCTTGGCCTGCTTGATGAAGTTGATCGCCGAGCTCTTGGCGTACACCGTCGAATCGTCGTACACGGTGGCGCCGAAGAACGGCGGCATCCACTGGTCGATCAGGTTCTGGCCGTAGTAGCTCTGCCAGTTGGAAATGCCGGCGCCGGCTACAGCGGCGTGGAAACGCTGGGTCTGGGTGACCGCGAACATGGTCATGAAACCACCATAGCTCCAGCCAGTGAGGCCGAGCCGCTTGTCATCCACCGGTACTTTTTTCTCCACCGCGTCAACGCCGGCGAGGATGTCACGCAGGTCGCCGTAACCGAAATCCTTGCGGTTGGCCTGCACATATTTTTCGCCTTGGCCGAAGCTGCCGCGCGGGTTCGGCATGAACACGAAATAGCCCAAGGCGGAGAACGGCACGCCGCCGAAGCCCACGCCCGGCCAGCGTGGAATCACTGCGCTCGACGGGCCACCATGCACGACGACGATCATGGGGTAGGAGTTCTTCGCGTCATAGTCGGCCGGGTACAGCAGCCAGCCCTGCACATGGAAGCCTTCGTTGTTCCACTCCACCGATTCGGACTTGCCCCACGCGGGCTTGAGACCGGCGTTGATCGAGGTCACGGCGGGCGGCGCGGTGTTGCCCAATGCGCCGGCGTGCACTTCGGGCACCGCCGCGTACGAACTCTGCGCATACGCGATGTGGGTGTGATCGAGCGACAGCGATATCGCCATCGACGCACTGCCGTCGCCGATGCTGGCCGGCACGGTGAAGTGCACCTGCTGCTGGTTCGCACGTTCGGCCGTGATCGCGTAATCCGCCAGCTGGCTCTGGCCGTTGCTGACCTGGCTGACCAGCATCGATTGCGTCCCCGTCCAAGCCAGCCACGATGGCGTGACATGGATGTCGGGCGTGAGGTTGGTGAGCGCGCCGCCGCTTGCCGGCACCGTGTAGATGTCGCCGCCGGTGGCACCTTGATCGCTCATCAGGCCGCCGATGAAGGCGATCCGCGAGGCATCCGGCGACCAACGTGGCAAGGCGATCTGCAGGCCTTGCAGTGATCCGCTGTTCTTGCTGGATGGATCCACCAATACGGTCGCGGCGGCATCGGCCTGTGCCGCTTGCACGTAGAGCTTGGCGACCCACCAGTTGTTGTCACCCGGCGGCAGTGCCGCGGTGTAGGCGATGTGCGTGCCGTCTGGCGACCACTCAAATTCGTATACGTATGTGCCGGCCGGGGTGAGTTCATGCAGCACGCCGCTGGCAACGTCAAGGCTGGCAACGCGTTGCACTTCGACGCCGGCCACGCCCACCTCACCAGCGGCCGGCTTGGCCGCAGCGAGTGCGCTGGCCTGGCGGGTGGCGCCGGCGACATACAGAAAGCCGAGCGACTTGCCGTCCGTCGTCCATTGCAGCGCAGGCACATAACCCTTCAGTTGCGCCATGCGTTTGGGCGCGCTGGTGCCAGCCGTGTCAGCCAGATAGATGTCGTTCTGCATCACCTGCGTGCTGGTCAGGTCGGTGCCGCAGTCGGACACAAAGGCCAGGTGGCGCGAATCGGGCGCCCACGCGATGCCCGACTCCGCGCAACTGCCGGGTTTCGCCGCCGCGCTCACGCGATGCGCGTGCGTACCGTCGGCAGCGGCTACGGTGATCAACGATTTGTCCTTGTTTTTGATCACCCACGCCAGTTGTTTACCATCGGGCGAGAGCGCTACCGCCTCGATCGGGTGCACTTTGGCCAGCTGAGCCAGCAATTGTTCGATGCGTGGGTCGACGCTGGGCGAAGCAGCGAACGCGGCGGGCAGCCACGCCGTGGCCAGCAACAGCAAGGGGACGAGTAGACGCGAGCGTTTCAGCATGGAGAGGCTCCGACATGCAAGGGAACCCGCAAGTTAGCAGCTTGATTCGCTGTCCTCCAGGTGCAGGAATGCATACCCGCGTTGCAGACAACGATGGACCTGCACCTATGCATGGTTGGCGGACAACGCAGGGTGTATCGCTACATCGAACTCAATCCGGTACGCGTGGCGCTGGATCCGTGGGAGGGCTGGGTCAAGGCGGAGGAACAGCCCTTGGTCGATCTGGGCTGAGCCGCGAAAAAAAACCGCCCGGATCACTCTGGGCGGTTTGTTCGAAACTGCAAATGTTTACTTGTTCGGCGGCGTCTCGTTCGGCGCCTCGTCCGGCTTCGCGGCATCGTCCGTGCTGGTGACGGTCAACCCGCGACGCACCAGCAGCGGATCGATATACGGATCGCGACCGGAGAAGTTCTTGAACAGCACCAGCGCATCGGTGCCGCCGCCGCGCGAGAGCAGGGTGTCGCGGAAGTGGTCACCATTCGCACGCGTCAGGCCACCGTTCTGCTTGAACCACTCGACGCTGTCGGCGTCCAGTACTTCCGACCAGATGTAGGCGTAGTACCCGGCCGAGTAGCCGCCCATGATGTGGCTGAAGTAGGGCGTGCGGTAGCGCGGCGGCACCGGCGCGTAGTCGACGCCGTCCTTCTTCAGCGCGGCGGCCTCGAACGCCATCACGCCGCCGGCGGTAGGCACCTGGTCCGGGGTCAGTTGGTGCCAGTTCTGGTCGAGCATCGCCGCACCGAGGTATTCGGTGGTGGTGAAACCCTGGTTGAACTTGGACGTGGCCAGCACCTTGTCCAGCAATTCCTTCGGCATCGGTGCGCCGGTCTGGTAGTGCTTGGCGTAGTTGGCCAGCACCTGCGGCCAGTCCGCCCACATCTCGTTGACCTGCGAGGGATATTCG
>DASZZT010000150.1:0-4922 GCA_035543275.1 Luteimonas sp.
CCAGCATCCCCCCGGCCAGCCACCAGCCGCGTCCGATGGTCTTGCCCACCAGACCGCGGTAACGCCCGGTCAACGCATCCAGTCGGCGGTTGACCCAGCTGTTGAAGCCACGCTTGCCCGTATGCGGGCGTAGCAGGATCGAGCACATCATCGGCGTCAAGGTCAGCGCGACGAAGCCCGAGATGACGACCGCACCGGCCACCGCCACTGCCAGCTCGCGGAACAGACGGCCGTTGTTGCCTTCCATGAACGCGATCGGCAGGAATACCGCGACCAGCACGACGGTGGTCGCAATCACCGCGAACGCGACCTGTCGCGTACCGCGCAACGCGGCCAGCAAGGGTGGCTCGCCGAGGTCGACGCGGCGTTGACAGTTTTCCAGCACCACGATCGCATCGTCCACCACCAACCCGATCGACAACACCAGCGACAGCAGGGTCAGTTGATTGATCGAAAACCCGAACGCATACAACGCCATGAAGGCGGCCATGATGCAAACTGGCACCGTCACCGCCGGAATCAACGCGGCGCGCGCGCTGCCGAGGAACACGAACACCACCAGCAGCACCAGCGCGATCGCCTCGGCCAGCGTCTTGTAGACCTCGGTGACCGCGGCATCGACGAACACGGTCGAGTCGTAGGCCAGCGTCAGCACCATGCCCTGCGGAAGTCCGGGGCCGATCTGCGCCGCCAGCGCCTTCGCACCGCGGGCGACATCCAGCGCATTGGAGGTCGAAGTGCGAACGATGCCGATCCCGACCTGGGGTTCGCCGTTGCCGCGGTAATAAGCGCGGCGTTCCTCGGATGCGCGCTCGATCCTTGCGACTTCGCCGAGCCGGATGATGTGGCCATCGCCGCCTTTGCC
Source organism: Luteimonas sp. (assembly GCA_035543275.1). Classification (GTDB taxonomy): domain Bacteria; phylum Pseudomonadota; class Gammaproteobacteria; order Xanthomonadales; family Xanthomonadaceae; genus Cognatiluteimonas. Next base: position 866 of record DASZZT010000150.1, read on the forward strand.
GACCACAAGGCCAGCAAAGTCTTCCGGCGTCACATAGGCGCGCATCAGCCGCAGCGAGAATTCACGAGTCTCCGATTCGATGCTGCCTGCCGGCAACTCGATGTTCTGCGCTGCCAGGGCGTTGCGGATGTCGCTGACGCCCAATCCGCGCGCGGCCAGAGCCTGGTCGTCCAGCCACACCCGCATCGCATAGCGCTGGCTGCCGCCCAAAAAGATCGACGACACCCCGTCGATCGACGAGAACTGGTCCGCCAGATAGCGATCCGCGTAGTCGGTCAGCTGCAACGGAGTCATGTCCGGGTTGCTGAGGTTGAACCACATGATCGGCGACGCATCGCTGTCCTGCTTGGAGATACGCGGCGGATCGATATCCTCCGGCAAGCGGTTGGCGACGCGACTGACGGCGTCGCGCACGTCGTTGGTCGCGCTCTCAATGTCGCGGCTCAGGGTGAACTCGATATTGATACCGGAGCTGCCGTTGCGGCTTCTGCTGTTGATCAGGTCGACGCCTTCGATGCCGCTGATCGCATCCTCCAGCACCTGGGTGACACGGCTTTCGACCACCGCCGCCGACGCACCGGTGTAAGTGGTACTGACGGAGACCACCGGCGGATCGACGTTGGGCAATTCGCGCAAGGGCAGCCGGGTGAATGCCACCACGCCCAGCACCACCAGGATCAACGACATCACCGTCGCGAAGACGGGACGCTTGATCGAGACATCGGACAACAGCATCGGTCAGTTCCCGTTGCCGGGCACTGGCGGCACCGCTGATGGATGCTCCGCTGATGGCTGCTCGCGCTGCACCGCAACCGCCGATTTGGCCTCGACGACACTGATCCCGTCGCGCAACTTGACCGTGCCTTCCACCACAATCCGGTCGCCTGCTTTCAATCCGGACACGATTTCCACCTGGCCGCGCCGCCGGACGCCGATGGTTACGGGCACTTGCGAGACCTTGCCATCGGCACCGACGCGGAACACGCTGGCCTGGCTACCGGATTGCTGCAAGGCCAGCTCCGGGATCGCGATCGCGTTGCGCGCCGCACGTTCGACGCCGACATCCAGGAGCATGCCGGGACGCAGCTTGCCTTCTGGATTGGGAATTTCTGCACGCGCGGTGATCGCGCGACTGCCCGGATCGATGCGTGAACCGAGCGTCACGACCTGCCCTTCGAACACGTCGTCCGGCCATGCTTCGCTGCGCGCGTTGACCCGCTGGCCGATTGCCAGTTGCGACAACGCAGATTCCGGGAAGGTGAAGTCGAGCTTGATCAGCGAGACGTCGTCGAGCGTCGCGATCGCGGTGCCTGGCGTCACCAGACTGCCGCTGCTGACCTGGCGCAAGCCGAGCACGCCATCGAACGGCGCGAGGATCACGCGATCGGACAGTTGCGCGCGCATCGCCGCGACCCGCGCCTGCGCCGCGTCGAGCGCTGCGCGCTGCGAGGCGATCGAGACGCGCGCGATCAATTGCTGGTCGGCCAGTTTCGCGTTGCGATCGTATAGCTGCTGCTCATCGCGCAAGCTGGCCTGGGCCTCGGCGACGCCGGCGCGTTGTTCGTTCTCGCTCAGCGTGACCAGCGGCTGGCCGCGCTTGATGAATTCGCCGCTGTCGAAATGCACTCGCCGCACGATTTCGCTGACGCTGGCGCTGATCGTCACCGATTCGCGTGCATTGGCCGTGCCGAGGGTCGTGAGTTCGTCGCTCCAGCGTACCGGCTGCAATTGCACCGTCGTGACCGTGACCGGAGCCTCGTCACGGCCCTTGGCCGCCGAGTCATCATTGCCGCAGGCGGCCAGCAGCAACGCCAAAACGACGATATAACCGACATGGGCGGCAGCACGGGTCGGCATGCATTTCCTAAGCTGATGATCGACAACGAAATTGTAACGATCCGGTATTTATTGTATTGATCCGGTATTCAACGCTCGTGACGGCGTCGAGGTTGACCGCCGCAGCACGCCATTGTCGTTGAATGATGGTAATCGAACGCACTCACCCAGCCTGGAGGCATGAACATGACTTTCAGCATAGGTCGCCCTGCCTGCCCGCGCGCCACGTCGGCAGCGGTCGTACGATGTTGCCTTTGAGTGATCGCCGCCTTCCATCCCAAAGCTCAGGACACTCCCATGATCCACGACAGCATCCTCGACACCATCGGCCGCACCCCGGTCGTGCGCCTGCACCGCATCGCGCCGGCCAACGTCGCGCTGTACGCGAAGGTCGAATCGTTCAACCCCGGCGGCTCGGTCAAGGACCGGCTCGCGATCGCGATCATCCTCGACGCCGAATCCAAGGGCCTGCTGAAGCCGGGTGACACCGTGATCGAGGCCACCTCCGGCAATACCGGTGTGGCATTGGCGATGGTCTGCGCGGCGCGCGGCTACAAGTTCGTCGCGGTGATGAGCGAGACCTTCTCGATCGAACGCCGCAAGCTGATGCGCGCGTATGGCGCCAAGGTGATCCTGACCGCGGCCGCCGAGCGCGGCAGCGGCATGGTGCGGCGCGCGGAAGCGCTGGCGAATCAGCATGGATGGTTCCTCGCGCGACAGTTCGCCAATCCCGCCAATCCCGCCTACCACCGCCAGACCACCGCTGCGGAAATCCTGCGCGATTTCGCCGGCCGGCGGCTCGACCATTTTGTCACCGGCTGGGGCACCGGCGGCACCCTGACCGGTGTCGGCGAAGTGCTGAAAATCGCACGCCCTGAAGTTCGCATCACCGTCTGCGAGCCCGCCGGCGCCTCGCTGCTCGCCGGCAAGGAATGGCAGCCGCACAAGATCCAGGGCTGGACCCCGGACTTCGTGCCGGAGGTGCTCAATCGGGCGGTAGCCGATGCGATCGTGCCGATCGACGACGTGCTCGCGCGCGATACCGCGCGCCGGCTGGCGCAGGAGGAAGGCATCTTCGTCGGCATTTCCGCTGGCGCAACGGTCGCGGCCGCGCTGGAAGTCGCGAAGACGGCGAAGCACGGCGACGTGATCCTGGCGATACTGCCGGATACCGGCGAGCGCTACCTCAGCACGTTCCTGATGGAAGGCGTCAACGAAGGCAGCGACGACGACTGGCTGGCTTCGCTCGGCTGACGATGCGCGATCGCGTGGCCAAAACGAAAACGCCGGCACGATGCCGGCGTTTTCATTGTTGCAACAAGAGACTGGATTACGCGGTCTTCGTCCACTTCCCCAGCGCCGCCAGCCCGTTATCACGCGCACGTGCAAACACCGTGTCCTGCGCCTTGCCGACGTTGTTGGCCAGGTCCCGCGACCACAGCTTCAGCGCCGCCGACTGCATCGCGCGGCCATAGGAGAACGACAGCGGCCATGGGTTCGGGCCCATGCGGTTGATCGCGTCCAGATGCGCGGTCGCGTCCTCGTCGCTCTGGCCGCCGGACAGGAACACGATGCCCGGCAGGATCGCCGGCACCGTCGACTTCAGGCACATCAGGGTTGACTCGGCGACTTCCTCGATCGAGGCCTGCTCGTCGCTGTCCTTGCCCGAGATGACCATCGACGCCTTCAGGATCGTGCCCTCGAGCATCACGCTCTGCTGATAGAGCGCGTCGAACAGCGAGCGCAGCACCACTTCCGTCACCTCGTAGCAGGTCTCGATGTCGTGGTTGCCGTCCATCAGCACTTCCGGCTCCACCATCGGCACCAGGCCCTGCTCCTGGCACAGCGCGGCGTAGCGCGCCAGCGCATGCGAGTTGGCCTCGATGCAGCTGCCCGACGGGATGTCGTCGCCGATGTTGATCACCGCGCGCCACTTGGCGAAACGTGCACCGAGCGCGTAGTACTCCTTCAAACGCTCACGCAAACCGTCGAGGCCTTCGGTGACCACTTCGCCCGGGAAGCCGGCCAGCGCCTGCGGGCCCTTGTCTACCTTGATGCCCGGGATGATGCCGTTGTCCATCATGATCTTGGTAAACGGTACGCCGCCCTTGGTCGACTGGCGGATGGTCTCGTCGTACAGGATCGCGCCGGAAATGTAGTCGCCGAGCCTCGGCGTGGTCAGCAGCAGCTCGCGATAGGCGCGGCGGTTTTCCTCGCTGTT
>DASZZT010000151.1:0-5682 GCA_035543275.1 Luteimonas sp.
CCAGGTCTCGCTGGGTCAACGCGTCCTGGGGCGGTTTAGCGCCGAAGCCATCAAGGCGCCTGGCAGCGACGACGTCGTGGTGCCCGCCGACGCCTATCTCGACGAGGACGCCATCGACGCCATGGAAAACGCCGGCGTGCAGTCCGCCAAGGTGCGCTCGGTGCTGACCTGCGAATCCAAGGTCGGCGTGTGCGGCGCTTGCTATGGCCGCGATCTGGCGCGCGGCACGCCGGTGAACATCGGCGAAGCGGTGGGCGTCATCGCCGCGCAGTCGATCGGCGAGCCGGGCACGCAGCTCACGATGCGCACCTTCCACATCGGCGGCGCGGCTTCGCGCACCGCGGTGGCCAGTTCGGTCGAGGCCAAGTCCAACGGCGTGGTGCACTTCGCCAACACGATGCGCACCATCACGAACGCGCGCGGCGAGATCGTCGCCATCTCGCGCAGCGGCGAGATCATCATCTCCGACGAGAACGGCCGCGAGCGCGAGCGCCACAAGGTGCCGTACGGCGCGACCCTCACGGTGGCCGACGGCGCCAAGGTCAAGGCCGGGCTGCCGCTCGCCAGCTGGGACCCGCTCACCCGTCCCATCATCACCGAGTACGCCGGCGAGACCCACTTCGAGAACGTCGAAGAGGGCGTCACGGTCGCCAAGCAGATCGACGAGACCACGGGCCTGTCGAGCCTGGTCGTGATCGATCCGAAGCGCCGCGGCACCTCCGCGACCAAGGGCTTGCGCCCGGCGGTGAAGCTGATCGGCGACAAGGGCAAGGAAGTGAAGCTCGCCACGGGCGACACCCCGGTGAACTACACCTTCCAGATCGGCGCCATCATCACGGTGAAGAACGGCCAGCAGGTGAACGTGGGCGACGTGCTCGCGCGCATCCCGCAGGAGTCGTCGAAGACGCGCGACATCACGGGCGGCCTGCCGCGCGTGGCGGAGCTGTTCGAGGCGCGCTCGCCCAAGGACGCGGGCATGCTCGCGGAGGTCAGCGGCACGGTGAGCTTCGGCAAGGACACCAAGGGCAAGCAGCGTTTGGTGATCACCGATCTGGACAAGCAGGAGCACGAGTACCTGATCGCGAAGGACAAGCACCTGCTGGTGCACGACGGCCAGGTGGTCAACAAAGGCGAGAGCATCGTCGACGGTCCGGTGGACCCGCACGATCTGCTGAGGCTGCTGGGGATCGAGGAGCTTGCGCGCTACGTGATCGACGAGGTGCAGGACGTGTATCGCCTGCAGGGCGTGAAGATCAACGACAAGCACATCGAGGTGATCGTCCGCCAGATGCTGCGCAAGGTCGAGATCACCGACCAGGGCGACAGCAAGTTCCTGCACGGTGAACAGGCCGAACGCCAGCGCGTGATCGAGGCCAATGCCATCGCGATCAGCAAGGGTGAATTGCCCGCGAAGTTCGATCCGGTGTTGCTGGGCATCACCAAGGCTTCGCTGGCGACCGAGTCGTTCATTTCGGCGGCCTCGTTCCAGGAGACTACCCGCGTGCTGACCGAGGCCGCCGTGCGCGGCACCCGCGACAACCTGCGCGGGCTCAAGGAGAACGTGATCGTCGGTCGCCTGATCCCGGCGGGCACGGGCCTGGCCTATCACGCCCAGCGCCGTCGCAATGCTTCGGGCCTGACCGAGTCGGAAATGGATACCCTGGCCGGTGTCACGACCGAAACGACCGAAACCGCCGAGGCGGGCGAGGGCGAGTCGATGGGCTGACAAGCCGCAGGATTGCGCAGCTAACCTGATCCAGCGACAGCCCTCGGGCCGTCCCAGACCAAAATGAGGCGCAGGGTGAGCCGACGCGTTTGCGGCAGTCCGGTGGACTGTCGCGCTGCCGGCGAACGTCCGAAGGCTGTGCCTGAGGGCCGGACTGGGCCTCGTATTCGGCCCAAGGCAGGGCGGGAACAATCGAAAACACGTGCGGGCTGTTCGGTCCGCGCCACTGGTTTTCGTTCTGGTCCGCGTTGACGCTTGCGTCCGGCGCGGGCTATACTTTTCTGCTAAGTAAGCCGGTTATGTTCGGCCTGCTTCGTTTTTCACTAAAGGCCCCGGCCTTTCCTCCAAAAGAACCCCAAGCAAAGATGACGACGATCAACCAGCTGGTGCGCAAGCCGCGCAGCCCCGAGACCTACAAGAGCAACTCGCCGGCGCTGGCGAACTGCCCGCAGCGTCGTGGCGTCTGCACCCGCGTCTACACTACCACCCCGAAGAAGCCGAACTCGGCGCTGCGCAAGGTGGCCAAGGTGCGCCTGACCAACGGTTACGAGGTCATCTCGTATATCGGCGGCGAAGGCCACAACCTGCAGGAGCACTCGGTGGTGCTGATCCGCGGCGGTCGCGTCAAGGATCTGCCGGGCGTGCGCTATCACACGGTGCGCGGTGCGCTCGACGCCGCCGGCGTCGCCAAGCGGCGCCAGAGTCGCTCCAAGTATGGCGCCAAGCGCCCGAAGTCCTGATCGCCCGCGCGGCTCTCCATCAGGTCTCCTCGACCAGATCGCATCGACCAGATCGTCCCCGACAAGATCAAGAGAATAGGTACGCAACATGTCGCGTAAAGGCTCCACTCCGCAGCGCACCGTCCTGCCCGATCCCAAGCACGGCAGCGAGACCATCGCGCGCTTCATCAACATGGTCATGTACAGCGGCAAGAAGTCGGTCGCTGAAAAGATCGTCTACGGCGCCATGGACGTGATCGGCGAAAAGAGCCCGAACGCGCTCGAGGTCGTCGAGAAGGCGCTCGGCAACATTTCGCCGTCGGTCGAGGTCAAGTCGCGTCGCGTCGGTGGTGCCACCTATCAGGTGCCGGTCGAAGTGCGTCAGTCGCGGCGCATGGCGCTGGCGATGCGCTGGCTGATCGATTCGGCCCGCAAGCGTGGCGAGAACACCATGCCGCGCAAGCTGGCAGGCGAACTCCTCGACGCTTCGGAGAATCGCGGCGGCGCGATCAAGAAACGCGAAGAAACCCACCGCATGGCGGAAGCGAACAAGGCGTTCGCGCACTACCGCTGGTGATTTGAGGGCTCCGGCACGGGGCCCGCGCGAGGCCCGCTGTCCTTCGAAGCTGGCATCGCCGCGTCGAAGCAGGGCTTCGGCGCATGACGAAACCGAAGGCCGCCCCAGGGCGGCGTTCGGTTATCCAGATACTTACCGTGGCAACACGGACACAGACGAGAGAAAGCCGTGGCTCGCACCACTCCCATCGAGCGTTACCGCAACTTCGGCATCATGGCCCACATTGATGCTGGCAAGACGACGACGACCGAACGCATCCTTTTCTACACCGGCGTCAACCACAAGATCGGCGAAGTGCATGAAGGTGCCGCGACGATGGACTGGATGGAGCAGGAGCAGGAGCGCGGCATCACCATCACGTCCGCGGCGACGACGGCGTTCTGGAGCGGCATGGACATGTCGCTGCCGCAGCACCGCTTCAACATCATCGACACCCCCGGCCACGTTGACTTCACGATCGAAGTCGAGCGGTCCCTGCGCGTGCTCGACGGCGCGGTGTTCGTGCTGTGCGCGGTCGGCGGCGTGCAGCCGCAGTCCGAGACCGTGTGGCGCCAGGCCAACAAGTACCAGGTACCGCGGCTCGCGTTCGTCAACAAGATGGACCGCACCGGCGCCGACTTCTTCAAGGTCGTCGAGCAGCTGAAGTCGCGCCTGGGCGCCTATCCGGTGCCGATGCAGGTGCCGATCGGCGCCGAGGAAGGCTTCGAGGGCGTGGTCGACCTGGTCAAGATGAAGGCGATCTACTGGGAGTCGGCAGCGCAGGGCACCAAGTTCGAATACCGCGACATCCCTGCCGAGCTCGCCGCCACGTGCGCCGAGGCGCGCAGCTTCATGATCGAGGCCGCCGCAGAGGCGTCCGAAGAGCTGATGGACAAGTACCTCAATGAGGGCGAGTTGTCCGAGGCCGAGATCGTTGCCGGCATACGCGAGCGCACGTTGAAGGTGGAAGTGATTCCGGTGCTGTGTGGTACCGCGTTCAAGAACAAGGGCGTGCAGGCCATGCTCGACGCGGTGATCCATTTGCTGCCGTCGCCGGCCGACCGTCCGCCGGTCAGGGGCATCGACGACGACGACAAGGAAGACAGCCGCAAGGCGCTGGATTCCGAGCCGTTCTCGGCGCTGGCGTTCAAGATCATGACCGATCCGTTTGTCGGTTCGCTGACATTCTTCCGGGTCTATTCCGGCACGCTCAAATCCGGCGATGCGGTGTTCAATCCGGTCAAGTCGAAGAGAGAACGCGTCGGCCGCATCCTGCAGATGCACGCCAACAACCGCGACGAGATCAAGGAAGTCTGGGCCGGCGACATCGCCGCTGCGGTCGGCCTGAAGGACGTCACCACCGGCGACACGCTGTGCGCGCAGGATCACATCATCACGCTCGAACGGATGGTGTTTCCGGAGCCCGTGATCTCGATGGCGGTCGAGCCCAAGACCAAGTCCGACCAGGAGAAGATGGGCGTGGCGCTGGGTCGCCTGGCCCAGGAAGATCCGTCGTTCCGCGTGCGCACCGACGAAGAGTCTGGCCAGACCATCATCTCCGGCATGGGCGAGCTGCACCTGGAAATCCTCGTCGACCGCATGAAGCGCGAGTTCAACGTCGAGGCCAATGTCGGCAAGCCGCAGGTCGCGTATCGCGAAACCATCCGCAAGGCGGTCAAGGCCGAAGGCAAGTTCGTGCGCCAGTCGGGCGGCAAGGGCCAGTTCGGCCATGTCTGGCTCGAGCTCGAGCCGCAGGAACGCGGCGCCGGCTACACCTTCGAGAATGCGATTGTTGGTGGTGTGATTCCGAAGGAATACATTCCGGCGGTCGACAAGGGCATCCAGGAAGCGGTCGCCAATGGCCTGATGGCCGGTTACCCGATCGTCGATGTCAAGGTGAAGCTGATCGACGGCTCGTACCATGAGGTCGACTCGTCGGAAATGGCGTTCAAGATCGCGGGCTCCATGGGCTTCAAGGAAGGCTTCCACAGGGCCAGCCCGGTGCTGCTGGAACCGATCATGAAAGTCGAGATCGTCACGCCCGAGGATTACCTGGGTGACGTGATGGGCGACGTCAGCCGTCGTCGCGGCATCCTGCAGGGTCAGGACGACACACCGTCGGGCAAGACCATCAACGCCATGCTGCCGCTGGGCGAGATGTTCGGTTACGCGACTTCCTTGCGTTCGATGTCGCAGGGTCGCGCCACCTTCACGATGGAGTTCGACCATTACGCCGAGGCGCCGGCCAACATCGCCGAAACCGTCATCAAGAAGAATTGAGCATTTCTCCACAACCCCACGGAAGCATCGCAACGCGGTGCTTCCGTCGCCCCTTGACTCAAGGGGCAGCAACCAACCGATTGACAAGGTGAACGATCATGGCAAAGGGTAAATTCGAGCGCACCAAGCCCCATGTGAACGTGGGTACGATTGGTCACGTGGATCACGGCAAGACGACGCTGACCGCGGCGCTGACGAAGCTGGGCGCGGAGCGTTTTGGTGGCGAGTACAAGGCCTACGACCAGATCGACGCGGCGCCCGAAGAGAAGGCGCGCGGGATCACGATCTCGACCGCGCACGTGGAATACGAATCGGCCAACCGCCATTACGCCCACGTCGATTGCCCGGGTCATGCGGACTACATCAAGAACATGATCACCGGTGCGGCGCAGATGGACGGC
>DASZZT010000152.1:0-5371 GCA_035543275.1 Luteimonas sp.
CAGATGCAGCTGACCCATGCCGCGCACGCGAAGGCCGAGCAAGCGACATCTGCCAAGTTGGCATTGCGGGGGCCTGCACCTGCGTGCCACGAGCATGCGGGCATGGCTGCGATGCCGCACGAGGCTTCCTCGATCGCCATGAGTGGCCACGGTCAAGGAACGAAGTCGAAACATCCGTCCCCCAACTGTTGTAACTCGGGTAACTGCTCCTGCGCCTGTACCCAGCAGGCTCCGGCCGCCTTGGCGTGGTTCGGGATGCCCGACTCCGCAATCGCGCACGACAGCGTCGTACGTGGCATGACGACGGGGCGTCCCTCGCCCGCGTTGCCACATCTGACCCGACCTCCCATCGGCTAGGAACACTCCAGGCGCCGCACACGCGGCGCCCTCTCTGCTTTGCCGCATTTGTTCCCGTGTTTGGACGGGTGCCAATGCCGTAGCGCGAGCGGCTCAGCATCTTCGCTGAGTTTCAACGATGGTTTCTGGGAGTGTTTCATGGCATTCGATTCTTCCGGTTTTCGACTGGACGGCTTGTTCAAGCCGTCACGGCGCCGCTTCGTGCAAGGCCTCGCTGCAGGTGGTGCGATCGCCGGCATTGGCCTGTGGCCCAAGTCGCTCTGGGCGCTGAAATCGCCCGGCCAGCCGAACGTGCTGTCGGGCACCGAGTTTGACCTCGCCATCGGCGAGACGCCGATGAACTTCACCGGACGCACCCGTTCAGCAGTCACCGTCAACGGCTCGTTGCCGGCGCCGATCCTGCGCTGGCGCGAGGGCGATACCGTGACCCTGCGTGTGTCCAACCAGCTGCCAATGGGCTCGATCCACGGCCACGACACGTCGATCCATTGGCACGGCATCCTGCTGCCGGCCAACATGGATGGCGTTCCGGGGATCAGCTTCAACGGCATCCCACGCGGCGAGGCGTATCAGTACCGCTTCCTGGTCCACCAAGGCGGCACCTACTGGTACCACAGCCATTCGGCATTCCAGGAACAGGCCGGGCTGTACGGCGCGATCGTCATCGATCCGCTCGAACCGGAGCCTTTCTCCTACGACCGCGACTACGTTGTGCTGCTGTCGGACTGGACCGATCTGGATCCCGACGCGCTGTTCTCCCGGCTGAAGAAGATGTCGGGCCACGACAACTACTACAAGCGCACCGTCGGCGACTTCTTCCGCGACGCGCAAAAGAACGGCCTCGCTGCGACGATCGACGATCGCAAGATGTGGGGCGAGATGCGGATGACGCCGACCGACCTGTCAGACGTCAACGCCAACACCTACACCTACCTGATGAACGGCACGACCGCGCTGGGCAACTGGACCGGCCTGTTCCGTTCCGGTGAGAAGGTGCGCCTGCGCTTCATCAACGGATCGGCGATGACCTATTTCGACGTGCGCATCCCCGGGCTGAAGATGACCGTGGTCGCCGCCGACGGCCAATACGTGCATCCGGTGACCGTCGATGAGTTCCGCATCGCGGTGGCGGAAGTGTTCGATGTGATCATCGAACCGTCGGGCCAGGACGCATTCACCATCTTCGCGCAGGACATGGGACGCACCGGCTACGTCAGCGGCACCTTGGCGGTGCGCGAGGGCTTGCGCGCGCCGATCCCCGCGATCGACCCGCGGCCGATACTGACCATGGCCGACATGGGCCACGGTGGCATGGGTGACATGTCGGCGATGTCCGGCGACTCGATGGCCGGGATGGACCACGGCGCTACGCCTGCAAAGCCAGCTTCGCAGGACATGAGCGGCATGGCGGGCATGGACCACAGTGGCCACGACATGTCGGCCATGCAAGGCACGTCGATGGCCGGCATGGACCACGGCGCCGGCGGCACGCAATCGCATCCCGCGAGCGAGACCGGTAACCCACTGGTCGACATGCAGACGATGGCGCCAGTGCCGAAGCTCGACGATCCGGGCATCGGCCTGCGCGACAACGGTCGCAAGGTGCTGAGCTACGCGATGCTCAAGAGCGCCTTCGCCGATCCAGACGGCCGCGATCCCGGTCGCGATATCGAGTTGCACCTGACCGGCCACATGGAGAAGTTCGCCTGGTCGTTCGACGGCAAAAAGTTCTCCGACGTCGAACCCCTGCGGCTTAACTATGGCGAGCGCATGCGCATCGTGCTGGTCAACGACACGATGATGACGCACCCGATCCACCTGCACGGCATGTGGAGCGACCTGGAGGACGAGCAGGGCAACTTCCACGTCCGCAAGCACACCATCGACATGCCGCCGGGCAGCAAGCGCAGCTATCGCGTACGCGCTGATGCGCTCGGCCAATGGGCCTATCACTGCCATCTGCTGTATCACATGGAAGCCGGAATGATGCGGGAAGTGAAGGTGGAGGAATGAACGCCATGAGTGCATCCACCACGATGTTCCGCGTCGGCCTGTTATGCGCTGCCGTTGCGCTGGCCGTGCTGCCGCAGCGAGTGTCCGCGCAGGAGATGGACCACTCCAAGATGCAGATGCCGATGCCCGCGGCAAAGCCGGCGCCGGCCAAGAAGAAGCCGGCGCCCAAGAAACCGGCAGCGAAGCCCGCGGCCAAACCCGCTTCGTCCGGTGCGCACGCCGGTCACGGCGCGGCAACCGTGCCGAAGGCCACGCCCAAGCCCGCGCCGGTAATGGACCACTCCGCGATGGGCCATGACATGGCGACGCCGGCAACGCAGGCGAAGCCGGTTGATCACTCGGCGATGGGTCACGACATGGGCACGATGCCCAGCGAACCGGTGCAGCCGATGGACCATTCGGCGATGGAAGGCATGACGATGGCCCCGACCCAGCCGATCACTCCGATTCCGGTGCTGACCGATGCCGATCGCGCAGCCGCGGTGCCACCACCGGGCGGGCACACGGTCCACGACAACTCGATCCAGAGTTTCGTGCTGGTGAACCGACTGGAGGCGTGGAATGCGGATCCAGGCACGGGCCTCGAATGGGAAGGACAGGCCTGGATCGGCACCGATCTCAATCGCCTGTGGCTGCGCAGCGAGGGTGAGCGCGTCGACGGCCGCACCGAAAGCGCTGACCTTGAGGTGTTGTACGGTCGCAGCGTCGCCCGCTGGTGGGACGTCGTCGCCGGCGTGCGCCACGACTTCAAGCCCGGCGCGCCGCAGGATTTCGCCGCAATCGGTGTGCAGGGCCTGGCACCGCAGAAGTTCGAGCTCCAGGCGACCGCCTATATCGGTACGTCCGGCCAGACTGCGATCCGCTTCGAAGCCGAGCGCGAACTGCTGCTGACCAACCGACTGATCCTGCAGCCGCTGCTGGAGGTCAACCTGTTCGGAAAGGATGACCAACGCCGTGGCATCGGCTCGGGCCTGAGCACGGTCGAGGCCGGCCTGCGATTGCGCTACGAGTTCACCCGCCAATTCGCCCCCTACATCGGCATCGTCCGGGAGCGCGCCTTTGGTGGCACCGCGGATTTCCGCCGCGATCACGATGAAGACATCGACGACACCCGCTTCGTAGCGGGCCTGCGCATCTGGTTCTGACAAAAGGGAAATACCACCATGCCTATCGTGACCCGCCACTCGATGATCACCGTTGCCATTCTCACACTCGCGTCATTAGTGATTATCGGTGGCTTCGTCTGGTCCGGCATCTACAACATCGGTGCGGACGATACCCACACGCGGCCGGTGTACTCAATGTTGCAGATGATGCGCGAGCGCTCCATCTCAGCCCGCGCGAGCAAATTGCATCCACCGCCCAACCTCAACGACCCTGCACTGATCCGCCAGGGTGCTGGCAACTACAACTCCATGTGCACCGGCTGCCATCTCGGCCCGGGCATGGAACCCACCGAGCTCAGCAAGGGCCTTTACCCAGCCCCGCCGAATTTCTCCAAGGTCGGTGTCCTCGATCCGTCCCACCACTTCTGGGTGATCAAGCACGGCATCAAGGCTTCAGGCATGCCGGCTTGGGGCAAGAGCATGAGCGACGAGTACATCTGGGGCATGGTCGCTTTCCTGCAGCAGTTGCCCAAGCTCAACGCCGAGCAGTACAAAGCGATGGTGGCCAGCAGCGGCGGGCATTCGCACGGCGGTGGCGAAAGCAGCAGCAACCACGACGAGGGCGAAGCCGACCATCACGATATGGCGGGGATGGACACGGAGTCCGGCGGCGAGGCGGCTGGACATGATCACGGCGATGCGGCTGCTACCGAAGGCGTGATGCACACGCACGCCGATGGCACGCGCGAGATGCATCCGGCGACGAAGGCGGCGACCAAGCCTGCCGCGGTGAAACCCACCACCAAGACACCGGCGACTCCACCGGCCACGGACGAACATGCCGGCATGGCGATGCCCGAAACACCGCCGGCCGAGCACGCCGACGACGGTCACCAGCATTGAACACCCCTCTACCTACTTGCCCAAAGGACACCACCCGAATGAAATTGCCCTCCATCACTGTCTGGCTGCTGGCGTTCCTCGTCGCGATCCCGACCCTGGCCGCTGCGCATGATCCCAAAGACCACGCCACCGCCGCTTCCACCCAACAAGTCAGCGAACAGGCCAAGCCGGTCGTTGCCGTGGTCGAACAGTTTTCATCGGCGCTGAAGGCCGGCGACCTGAAGCGTGCCGCCGAAGCCTTGGCCGACGATGTGCTGATCCTCGAGAGCGGCGGTGCCGAACGCAGCCGCGAGGAATACCTCGGCCACCATGCGATCGCCGACGCCGCGTTCCTCGGCGGCGCCAAAATCGCCCTGCAGCAGCGCACCGCACGGATCGACGGGAACATGGCTTGGGTTGCAAGCGAAAGCGAGCTGCAAGCCACCGAGGATGGCAAGCCGATGACCCTGCTCAGCACCGAGACCATGATCCTGCACAAGACCGCAGACGGCTGGCGCATCGTGCACATCCACTGGTCGTCGCGTCCGAAGAAGGGCACATGAGGTGGGATCCATGAAACAGACAACAGCACGGGCGACTGCGGTCGCCCTCGTCGCAGGACTCGCGTTTGCGTTGGGCGCTTGCGCCCGCTCGCCGCAATCCACGCCGGCCGCAGCCGAGGCTCATCCCGCGGTCGGGGCCGTGCAGATGCCGATGCACAAGCCGTCGGCCGCCGCACCCGCGCAGACGACACTGCCGTTGATGGTCGTCAGCAAGAACGCCAGTTGCGGCTGCTGCGGGCTCTGGGTCGAACACATGCGCCAGGCCGGGTTCACGGTCGAGGTTCATGACATCGACAACCTTGATTCGCTCAAGACGCGCGTCGGCGTGCCAGCCGGCAAGGGCTCCTGCCATACCGCCGAGATCGGCGGCTATTTCATCGAAGGCCATGTCCCCGCCGAAGACGTCAAGCGCCTGCTGGCGGAGAAGCCAGATGCCAAGGGGCTGGTGCT
>DASZZT010000153.1:0-37620 GCA_035543275.1 Luteimonas sp.
TGGAAATCGTGCCGCCGTCCGCAAGCAACGGTCGGCGCGCGGGAACACGATCCGGCATCGACGCCGGTGGCGAGGGCAACATGCTGCGACAGCAACTGCAAGAAACCAATGAAACCCTGGCCGCGCGCAATGCCGAGGTCCAGGAACTGAAGACGCGCGTCGCCGATCTCGAAAAACTGCAGCAGCAGCAACAGCAGTTGCTGACGATGAAGGACAGCGAACTGGCGGCGGCGCAGCAGAACCTGGCCGCGTCCAATCGTCCGGCCGCGCAGCCGCCAGCAACCGCGCAGACGCAGCAGCCGACGCCAGCGACCACCGAGCATGCCGATCGCGGCGGCTCGATCTGGGTGTGGGCGGGATTGGCGCTGATCGTGGCGTCACTGCTCGCCTGGTGGCTGTCGCGCCGAAGCCGGCCCGCGCCAACACCGATGCGCGGATTCGATACCGCGGCGCTTGCGGCCAGCATCCCTAGTGCCGACGCGGACGATCATGATGTTCATGAGCGTGATGTTGATGGCCGTGATATTGACGATCGTGATGTGGACGACGGTGATGTCTATGCTGGCGTCGATGCCGACGCGGATATGGAGACGGACGCAGACGCGATCGATATCGCCGAGCCCGTGGCGCCGCCGGTCACGGCAGCGACGTGGACTGCGCCCTCCGCGGCAATGCCGACCTGGCATGCCGGCACGGCAGTAGCGACTGCCGCGGAGCCGATTGCGGCCGATGCCGCCAACGCCAGCCAGCAGCTGGAACTCGCGCGGGCCTATCTCGACCTGGGGGATGACAACGCCGCGCGCGAACTGTTGCGCGAAGTGCTCGACGGCCGTGATCCGGCCGCACGTACCGAGGCCGCGCGCCTGCTGCGCGACCTCTGATGCCGCTGCGCGACGAGAGATAGGGCGATGCGCTACGCGCTGGGCGTCGAATACGACGGCAGCGGTTTCTGCGGCTGGCAGCGACTGAACAAACCTGGCGAACCAGAGCGACGCAGCGAGCCGACGTTGCAAGCCGCGTTGGAGCAGGCGCTGTCGCTGGTGGCCGATGCTCCGATCGCCACCGTCTGCGCCGGCCGCACCGATGCCGGGGTGCATGCTTCGTGCCAGGTGGTGCATTTCGACAGCACCGCGCCGCGCGATCCGCGCGCCTGGGTACTGGGCACGACCTCGCGCCTGCCGGAGTCGGTATGCGTGCGCTGGTGCGTGCCGGTCGCGGACGATTTTCATGCGCGTTTCTCGGCGCGCGCACGCCGCTACCGCTACCGGATATTGAACCGATCGGTGCGGCCGGCGTTCGGGCGCCAGTACCTGAGCTGGATCCGGCGCCCGCTGGACGCCAGCGCGATGCATCGCGCAGCGCAGGCCCTGCTGGGTCAGCACGATTTCTCCGCGTTCCGCACCGTGCACTGCCAGGCGCCGCATGCGCGCCGCGACCTGCAGGCCATCCGCGTGGACCGTGATGGAGAAGAGGTCGTCGTCGATGTGCAGGCCAACGCTTTCCTGCATCATATGGTGCGCAACGTCGTCGGTTCGCTGCTCGAGGTCGGGGCGGGCGAACGGCCTGAAGCGTGGATCGCGGAACTGCTCGCCGGTCGCGACCGCACCTTGGCCGGGCCGACAGCGCCGGCGGCCGGACTCGTGTTCCTCGGCCCGTCCTATCCCGCGCACTGGAACCTACCTGCTGAAGTGACTACATGAACCGCACCCTGTTCCGCACCCGCATCAAGTTCTGTGGCCTGACCCGCGCCGGCGACGTGCGCCTGGCCAGCGAATTGGGCGTCGACGCCATCGGCTTCGTGTTCGTCCCCGGCAGTCCGCGCTGCGTGCGCGCCGAGGAGGCGCGGGTGATGCGCAATGCGCTGGCGCCGCTGGTGGATGCGGTTGCGCTGTTCATGGACAACTCCGCCGAGGATGTGCGCGACGTGATCAAGCTGGTACGGCCGAGTCTGCTGCAGTTCCACGGCAGCGAGGACGATGGGTTCTGCCGCAGTTTCGGCACGCCGTACCTCAAGACGATCGCGATGGGCAACGGGACCGTGGTCGGCGATGCGACCGCGCTGCAGTTGCGCTATCCGGCGGCGGCCGCGTTGCTGTTCGATGGCCATGGCGACGGTATGCAAGGTGGCAACGGCAACGAATTCGACTGGTCACGGATCCCGACCGGCCTGCTCAAGCCGTTCGTGCTCGCCGGCGGACTGTCGCCGGACAACGTGTTCGATGCGATCCAGCAGACCTTGCCGTGGGGCGTGGACGTGTCCAGCGGCATCGAGAGCGCGCCCGGGATCAAGGATGGCGATCGCATGCGGCATTTCGTCGAGGAAGTACGCCGCGCCGACTGCCATGACATCGCCGATGCTCACGTCGATGCCGGAACCGGGTCCAAAGATGGTTACGCGACCCGTGACTGACGCCACCATCGACTACACCCGTTATCCCGATGCGAACGGCCACTTCGGCCGCTACGGCGGACGCTTCGTCGCCGAGACGCTGATCGGGCCGCTGCAGGAGCTTGCAGCGGCCTACGACGCGGCGCGGGTCGATCCGGCGTTCGTCGCCGAGTTCGAGCGCGACCTCGCGCATTACGTCGGTCGCCCGAGCCCGATCTACCACGCGCAGCGGTTGAGCGCCGAAGTCGGCGGTGCGCGCATCCTGCTCAAGCGCGAGGACCTCAACCACACTGGCGCGCACAAGATCAACAACACCATCGGCCAGGCCCTGCTTGCCAGTCGCATGGGCAAGACCCGCATCATCGCCGAGACCGGTGCCGGCCAGCACGGCGTGGCGAGTGCGACGGTCGCCGCGCGGCTCGGCCTCGAATGCGTCGTCTACATGGGCGCGACCGACATCCAGCGGCAGAAGATCAACGTCTACCGCATGCAGCTGCTCGGCGCGACGGTGGTGCCGGTGACCAGCGGATCGCAGACGCTCAAGGACGCGCTCAACGAGGCGATGCGCGACTGGGTCAGCAACGTGCGTGACACCTTCTACATCATCGGTACCGTCGCCGGCCCCGATCCGTATCCACGCATGGTCCGCGACTTCAACGCCGTGGTCGGCCGTGAGGCGCGCGCGCAGGTGCTGGCCGAATACGGTCGCCTGCCGGACGCGGTGACGGCGTGCGTCGGCGGCGGCAGCAATGCGATCGGCATCTTCCATGCCTTCCTCAACGATCGCGACGTGCGCCTCGTCGGCGCCGAGGCGGCGGGCGAGGGCATTGCCACTGGGCACCATGCCGCGTCGCTGGTCGCCGGTCGTCCCGGTGTGCTGCACGGCAACCGCACCTATGTGCTGTGCGACGACGACGGCCAGATCATCGAGACGCACTCGATCTCGGCCGGCCTCGACTATCCAGGCGTCGGCCCCGAGCACGCGTTCCTCAAGGACGCCGGCCGCGCGGAATACGTCGGCATCACCGACGACGAGGCGCTGGCCGCGTTCCACCAGCTTGCGCGCACCGAGGGCATCCTGCCGGCGCTGGAATCCAGCCACGCGATCGCGCAGGCGACCAAGCTCGCGCGTGAGTTGCCGAAGGACGCGATCGTGCTGTGCAACCTGTCCGGTCGCGGCGACAAGGATGTGCATACCATTGCCGCGCGCGAGGGGTTGCACTTGTAGGAGCGCCCCATGGGGGCGAGCGCTTTCTTCCCCTAAATAAATGCAATCGCGCCCATGTCTATACAAGCCAAGCTCTATACAAGCATGGGGCGCTCCCTACAAAAAGCACACCGCATGAACCGCATCGACACCCGCTTCGCCGCTTTGAAATCCTCCGGCCGCAAGGCCCTGGTGCCATTCCTCACCGCCGGCGATCCGTCGCTGGACGCGACGGTGCCGGTGATGCGTGCGCTGGTCGACGCGGGCGCCGACGTGATCGAACTCGGCATGCCGTTCTCCGATCCGATGGCTGATGGCCCGACCATCCAGCGCAGTTCCGAGCGCGCACTCGCGCGCGGCGCGGGCCTGTCGTACGTGCTCGACTGCGTGCGCGAGTTTCGCGCGCACGATGCCGACACGCCGGTGGTGCTGATGGGGTATCTCAATCCGGTCGAGATCCGAGGCGCCGAGCGCTTTGCTGGCGATGCTGCTGCTGCCGGCGTCGATGGCCTGCTGCTGGTCGACCTGCCGCCAGAGGAAGCCGACGAACCGCGCGCCGCGTTCGCCGCGCACGGGCTCGCACTGATCCTGCTTGCCGCCCCGACCACGACCGGCGCGCGCATGACGCGGTTGTGCGCGGATGCGCAGGGCTATCTGTACTACGTCAGTTTCGCCGGCGTCACCGGCGCCGACCGGCTCGATGCCGGTGAAGCGGGCGAACGCCTGCGCGCCATCCGCGCGCAGGCCAACGTACCGGTGGTGGCCGGCTTCGGCATCAAGGATGCGGCATCAGCGGCGGCGATGGCCACGGATGCCGATGGCGTCGTCATCGGCAGCGCGCTGGTCGAGGCGCTGGCTGATGCCACGGACCCGGCGGGCGCCGCCGCGCGCGCCAAGACGTTCCTTGCGCCGTTGCGGATGGCGCTGGACGGCGACGTTGGCGCCCTGCGCTAGACTGTCCGACCACCGTCTGCAGTCGAGTTCCCTGAACGCATGTCCTGGTTGAAGAAACTGATGCCGGCTCACATCCGCACCGAGGCGGCGCCGGGCAGGAAGCGCAGCGTGCCCGAGGGTCTGTGGGAGAAGTGCGACCGTTGCGGCGCCGTGCTGTACCGGCCCGAGCTCGAGGAGAACCTCGAGGTCTGTCCCAAGTGCGATTTCCATATGCCGATCCGGGCGCGCGTGCGCCTGGGCAGCTTCCTGGATAGCGGCAGCACGACCGAGATCGCGGCCGAGCTCGGCCCGACCGACGTGCTCAAGTTCAAGGACCAGAAGAAGTATTCCGAGCGGATCAAGGCCGCGCAGAAATCCAGCGGCGAGCGTGACGCGCTGATCGCGATGCGCGGCAAACTGAAAGAGCGCGACGTGGTCGCCTGCGCCTTCGACTTCGCCTTCATGGGCGGCTCGATGGGATCGGTGGTCGGCGAGCGTTTTGCCCGCGCCGCCGAGACCGCGCTCGAACTGCGCTGCCCGCTGGTCTGCTTTTCCGCCACCGGCGGTGCGCGCATGCAGGAAAGCCTGTTCTCGCTGATGCAGATGGCCAAGACCTCGGCCGCGCTCGCGCGATTGCGTGCCGCGGGCCTGCCGTACATCTCGGTGCTGACCCATCCGACCACTGGCGGCGTGTCGGCATCGCTGGCCATGCTCGGCGACATCAACCTCGCCGAGCCGGAGGCGCTGATCGGTTTCGCCGGCCCGCGCGTGATCGAGCAGACCGTACACCAGACCCTGCCGGAAGGTTTCCAGCGTTCGGAGTTCCTGGTCGAGCACGGCGCGATCGACCAGATCTGCGACCGCCGCGAGCTGCGCGACCGTATCGCCGACCTGCTGGCGCTGCTGATGAAGCAGCCGCATCCGGCGGAAGAATCCGAAGCATCCGCATGACCCGCAAATACTTCGGCACCGACGGTATCCGCGGCCGCGTCGGCGAGGGTGTGATCTCGGCCGATTTCGTCCTGCGCCTGGGCAACGCCTACGGCCACGCGCTGAAGCAGCTCGACGAAAACCGGCGCGACTGGCGCAAGCCGGTGGTGATCATCGGCAAGGACACACGCATCTCCAACTACATGTTCGAGGCTGCGCTGGAGGCCGGGCTGGTCGCGGCCGGCGTCGATGTGCAGCTGATGGGGCCGATGCCGACGCCCGCAGTCGCGCACCTGACGCGCTCACTGCGCGCCGACGGCGGCATCGTGATCTCGGCCTCGCACAATCCGCATCACGACAACGGCATCAAGTTCTTTTCGGCCGATGGCGAGAAACTCGACGACGCCACCGAGCTGGCGATCGAGACCGCGCTCGAGCAGCCCTTCAGCACGGTGCCGTCGGAGCAACTCGGCAAGGCCGTCCGCACCCGCGACGCAGTCGGCCGCTACGTCGAGGCGTGCAAGAATTCGGTGCCCAAGGGCTTCGACCTCGACGGCATGCGCATCGTGCTGGACTGCGCCAACGGCGCGACCTACCAGCTCGGGCCGCTGGTGCTGCGCGAACTCGGCGCGCTGGTCGATGCGATCGGCATCGATCCCAATGGTCTCAACATCAACGATGGCGTCGGTTCGACCTATCCGGAAGCGCTTGCGGCGCAGGTTTGCGCGAGCGGTGCCGATCTGGGCATCGCCTTCGACGGTGACGGTGATCGCGTCCTGTTCGTCGACCGGGACGGCGCGATTTGCGACGGCGACGATCTGCTCTACGTGCTGGCGACCGACTGGCAACAGACGGGGCGTCTGCGCGGCCCGGTGGTCGGTACGCTGATGACCAACTACGGTTTCGAGTGCGCACTCGCCGAGCGCGGTATCGGCTTCGTCCGCGCCAAGGTCGGCGATCGCCATGTGCACCAGGCGCTGCTGCAGCACCACGGCGTGCTCGGCGGCGAGGCATCGGGCCACTTGTTGTGCCTGGATCGCGGCAACACCGGCGATGGCATCGTCAGTGCGTTGCAGGTGCTGGAAGTGTTGCGCCGTCGCGGCATCGGTTTGCGCGAGGCACTGTCCGGCCTGCACAAGGTGCCGCAGAAAACTGTCAACGTGCGTTATGCCGGCGGCAGCAAGCCGGCTGAAGCCGAAAGCGTGCTGGCGGCGCTGGCGCAGGCGCAGCAGGCGGTCGCAGGCCGCGGCCGCGCATTCCTGCGGCCGTCGGGCACCGAGCCGGTCGTCCGCGTCACGGTCGAGGCCGACGATTCGGCGTTGGTGCAGTCCACGCTCGATGCGCTGGCCGACGCCGTGCGCACGGCAGCCGCGGGATAAGCATCGTCGTCCCCGCCGGGATCAAGCTCAAGTAGCAGTCAGGCCGCCATCCAGAAGAACACCGCAGCCATGCGCTTGTCGGCCAGCGTCTGTCCGCAGTAGGCGCTGGCGCTGTGGATCATGTTGGCGCGATACAGCAGCAGTCGGTTGCAGCGATGCTCGATGCGGAGGTCTTCCACGAAGGCGTTGGCGGCGACGAAACGCGTGCCCAGCGCCTCGACCAGATTTGCGTGCGGCGGCATCACCGCGTTGCCGCCGAGCTGGCCATCCGGCAGACGCTGGCGATAGAAGCTGGTGCCGCAATGGGCCGGCGCATCGGGATTGAGATACAACACCGCGGCATAGCGGCACAGCTTGCGCGAATCGGTGTGCGGCCGCGGCCCGGATTCGTCCTCGCCGACCACCTGCACGCAGTTGTGGTTGAGATGTGCACCATCGGGCGCGGTGTCCACCCACAGTCGCTTGCTGTTGGTGACCTTGCGTACCCACGCCTCGACGTTCGCGAGTTCGTCCGGCTCCAGCGCCGGCATCGAGCGCATCCCGGGCCAGGCTTCGGGTTTGTGTGGATAGCCTTCGCTCCAGTCGGTCCTGGTCAGGCAACGCGCGCGCACTGCCGCCGCATTGGGCAGGGCGTCGTCGAGCAGCCAGTAGTCGCGGCCTTCGGTGGGTTTGCGATAGGGCAGGATCGCCAGGCGATCGGGCGGAGTAGGTCGCATCGGCGGACTATACAAGCCACTTCGCGCCTGCGGCAGAGAACTGGATCAGGTGGGCATCGCCGGACTTTGCTCACGCTGCGATAAACTGCGTGCTTTATTCCAGCGGGATTGCCGATGCGTCGCCGGATCGTGGCCGGAAACTGGAAACTGCATGGCAATCGCGCTTTCGCGCGCAGTCTGCTGGAGGAGCTCGTGGCTGCCGCGGCGCCGCTCGGGGTCGAGCGGGTGGTGCTGCCGCCGCTGCCGTATCTGGGTGAGTTGACCGAGCACTACGCCGGCCGTGGCATCACCTTCGGCGCCCAGGACGTGAGCGCCAACGAAAAGGGTGCCTACACCGGAGAAGTCTCGGCCACGATGCTGGCCGATGTCGGCGCGCAATACGGCCTGGTCGGCCATTCCGAGCGCCGCCAGTACCACCATGAAAGCAGTGAGCTGGTGGCGCGCAAGTTCCTCGCCGCCAGGCACGCCGGGCTGATTCCGATCCTGTGCGTGGGCGAAACCCTGCACCAGCGCGAGTCCGGCCAGACCGAGTTCTGCATCGAACGCCAGTTGCGGCCGCTGTTCGACCTGGGCGGGCCCCAAGCCTTCGACGGCGCGGTCATCGCCTATGAGCCGGTCTGGGCGATCGGCACCGGCAGGACCGCCAGCCCGGAGCAGGCGCAGGCCATGCACGCCTTCATCCGTGGCGAAATCGCTGCGCACGATGCTAAAATTGCTGGCTCGCTGCCGATCCTGTATGGCGGCAGTTGCAAGCCCGACAACGCCGCCGCGCTGTTTTCGCAGCCGGACGTCGATGGCGGGCTGATCGGCGGCGCATCCCTGGTCGCCGCGGATTTCCTCGCCATTGCCGCCGCCGCGGCGCCCTGGATAAGCGGCCCTTAGAGAGTATTCGTGATGCTGATGCTGATTCTCAATGTCGTCTTTGTGCTGCTCGCCATCGCGATGGTCGCGATGATCCTGATGCAGCGTGGCGCTGGTGCGCAGGCGGGTTCTGGCTTCGGTGGAGGCGCTTCTGCCACCGTGTTCGGTTCGCGTGGCGCCTCGAACTTCCTGTCCAAGAGCACCAAGTGGCTGGCGATCACGTTTTTCGGGATCACCCTGTTCATGGCGTGGTATGCGACCCATCGCGCGGCGCCGACTCCCACGCAGCAGGATCTGGGCGTGATGGGACAGGTTCCGGCCACACCACAGCGGGCGCCGGCAGGCAATGCGACCGTCCCGGTCGCGCCAGTGCCGCAATCGAATGCGCCGGCGTCGACTGTGCCGAGTGCACCCGCGCAGCAACTACCCTTGACGCCGGCCGCCCCTGCGCAGGCAGCGCCGCAGCCGCAGGCACCGACGCCGCCGGCTTCGGGTGGTTGAGCCGTGGGTTAAAATCCGGCCTTACCCAAATTTTCGGATTTCAAGTTTCAGCTGCAACATCCGGCCAGGATCGCCGGATTGATGGCCGTGATGGCCGCAGGATTTGCCCAGGTGGCGGAATTGGTAGACGCACTACCTTGAGGTGGTAACGGCTTAGGTCGTGGGGGTTCGAGTCCCCCCTTGGGCACCATTTGATGTGAGTCCCTCGCGGAAGCCCGCAGCGTTGCGCGGATTCTTCAAGAGGAGCATTGGAAAGCCCGCACAGGACGTGTGGGACCTTGGCCAGGAATGGCCGAACAGGAAATCTCCGTGCTGGCCGAATACCTGCCGACCCTGCTGTTCCTGATCGTCGCCACCGGCATCGGTGTCGCCCTGATCGTCATCGGCAATGTCATCGGGCCCAAGCGCCCGACCGCCGAGAAACTGTCGCCCTACGAGTGTGGTTTTGCCCCGTTCGAGGACGCGCGCATGCAGTTCGACGTGCGCTATTACCTGATCGCGATCCTGTTCATCGTGTTCGATCTGGAAATCGCCTTCGTCTTTCCGTGGGCTGTCGTGTTCCGTGAGCTCGGCGTGTTTGGCCTGGTCGAAATGGGCGTGTTTCTGGCGTTGCTGGTAATTGGCTTCGCCTATGTCTGGAAGAAGGGAGCGCTGGAATGGGAGTGATCCAGAGCCTGGAAAACACCGTCGCCGGCCTGATGAACAACCCGCTGCCGGAAGGCCAGGTTGACGACATCCTGCGCCCCGAGGGCGAGAACCCGCTGTCCGAGCGCGGCTTTGTCACCACCAGTTCCGACGTGCTGCTGAATTGGGCGCGCACCGGCTCGATGTGGCCGATGACCTTCGGCCTGGCCTGTTGCGCGGTCGAGATGATGCATGCCGGCGCCGCGCGTTTGGACCTGGACCGGTTCGGTGTGGTGTTCCGCCCCTCGCCGCGGCAGTCCGACGTGATGATCGTGGCCGGCACCCTGGTCAACAAAATGGCCCCGGCGCTGCGCAAGGTCTACGACCAGATGCCAGACCCGAAGTGGGTGATCTCGATGGGCAGCTGCGCCAACGGCGGCGGCTACTACCACTATTCCTACGCGGTGGTGCGCGGCTGCGACCGCATCGTGCCGGTCGACATCTACGTGCCCGGTTGCCCGCCGACCGCCGAGGCGCTGGTCTACGGCATCCTGCAATTGCAGAAGAAGATCCGCCGCGGCACCAATTTCGGCGACAACAAGACGGGTCAACGCTGACATGAGCATGCTGACATGAGCGTGCTGATGAGCGCGGCTGTGATGAGTGAATCCGCCGCTGCATTCGCCGAGCGCCTGCGCGCGCGTTTTCCAGGCGCTGAAGTCTCCGTCGCCGAACCGCGCGGCGAGGTCGGCATCGTGTTCGATGCGACCGCCTGGCACGACGGCTGCCGCGCGTTGCGCGACGAGTTCGGCTTCGAGCAGTTGATCGATGTCTGTGGCGTCGATTACCTCGGCCACGGCAGCGACGAGTGGGACACCGACGTGTCGTCGGAAGGCTTCTCGCGTGGCGTCGAAGGCAAGGGCCCCGGTCGCTTCAAGTTCGGCGAGGTGCCGAGCGAGCAGACCGCGCAGCCGCAGGGCGAAGTGGCATCGCCGATCCCGATGCGTCGGTTTGCCGCGGTGGTGCAGCTGTTGTCGGTGCAAAACAATCGCCGCGTGCGGGTGAAGTGTTTCGCGCCGGACGACGCGCTGCCGATGATTGCTTCCGTTACCGATCTGTGGCCGGTTGCGAATTGGTTCGAGCGCGAGGCTTTCGATCTGTTCGGCATCGTCTTCGCCGGCCATCCCGACCTGCGGCGCATCCTCACCGACTATGGCTTCGTCGGCCATCCGTTCCGCAAGGACTTCCCGTTGATCGGCAACGTCGAGGTGCGCTATGACGCCGAGAAAAAACGCGTCATCTACGAGCCGGTGACTTCGGTCGAGCCGCGTGTGCTGGTGCCGCGGGTGATCCGCGACGATGCGCGTTACGCGACCGCCGCCGGTGAGGATCGCGACCTCAAGGTTGGCAGCACGACTGGTCCTGCAGGAACAGGCCTGGCAGGAGCCGCGAAATGAGCGCGCATCCGGAGCCTTCGAGCATTTCTTTCGCCAGCGACGCCGCGGAGCGCCGCCAGGAAATCCGCAACTACACGCTGAACTTCGGCCCGCAGCACCCGGCCGCGCATGGCGTGCTGCGCCTGATCCTGGAGATGGACGGCGAGGTGGTGCAGCGCGCCGACCCGCACATTGGCCTGCTGCATCGCGGTACCGAGAAGCTCGCCGAGTCCAAGCCGTTCAACCAGTCGATCGGCTACATGGACCGACTTGACTACGTCTCGATGATGTGCAACGAGCACGCCTACGTGCGCGCGATCGAGACGTTGATGGGGATCGAGGCGCCGGAGCGCGCGCAATGGATCCGCACGCTGTTCGACGAGATCACCCGCATCCTGAACCATCTGATGTGGATCGGATCGAGCGCGCTCGATCTCGGCGCGATGGCGGTGTTCCTGTACGCGTTCCGCGAGCGCGAGGAGCTGATGGACGTGTACGAGGCGGTGTCGGGCGCGCGCATGCATGCGACCTACTACCGTCCCGGCGGCGTCTATCGCGATTTGCCCGAACGCATGCCGCAGTACCGCGAGTCGCCATGGAAGAAGGGCGCCAAGCTCAAGCGCTTCAACGCATGGCGCGAAGGCTCGATGCTCGATTACATCGAGGCGTTCGCCAACGATTTCCCCAAGCGTGTCGACGAGTACGAGACGCTGCTTACCGACAACCGCATCTGGAAGCAGCGCACCGTCGGCATCGGTGTGATTCCGCCGGAGCAAGCGCTGGCCTGGGGCATGACCGGGCCGATGCTGCGTGGCTCCGGCGTGGCGTGGGACCTGCGCAAGAAGCAGCCGTATGCGAAGTACGCCGAGGTCGATTTCGACATCCCGGTCGGTGTCACCGGCGACTGCTACGACCGTTACCTGGTACGCGTCGCGGAGATGCGCCAGTCGGTCCGCATCATCCAGCAATGTGTGCGCTGGCTGAAAGCCAATCCCGGCCCGGTGATGCTGGACAACTTCAAGGTCGCGCCTCCCTCCCGCGAGGAGATGAAGGACGACATGGAAGCGCTGATCCATCACTTCAAGCTGTTCAGCGAAGGCTATTGCGTGCCGGCAGGGGAGACCTACAGCGCGGTCGAGGCGCCGAAGGGCGAGTTCGGCTGCTACCTCGTCTCGGATGGCGCCAACAAGCCGTTCCGCGTGCATCTGCGCGCGCCGGGCTTTGCCCATCTGTCGTCGATGGATGAGATCGTCAGGGGCCACATGCTGGCCGACGTGGTGGCGATGATCGGCACCTATGACATCGTGTTCGGCGAAATTGACCGGTAAGGGCAGGATCGATGAAAGCAACCGGTAATTTCGAGAGCGCGCGCAACGCAGACCCGATGGTGGTGCTGTCAGACAAGACCCGTGCGCATATCGACCACTGGCTGACCAAGTTCCCGCCGGATCGCAAGCGCTCGGCCGTGCTGCAGGGCCTGCACGCGGCGCAGGAGCAGAACGACGGCTGGCTCACCGACGAGCTGATCGCCGGCGTCGCCAAGTACCTTGGTTTGCCGCCGGTGTGGGCGTACGAGGTTGCGACCTTCTATTCGATGTTCGAGACGCACAAGGTCGGTCGCAACAACGTCGCCTTCTGCACCAACATCAGCTGCTGGCTCAATGGCGCCGAGGATCTGGTCGCACACGCCGAGAAGAAGCTTGGTTGCAAGCTGGGCGAGTCCACCGCCGATGGCCGCATCTTCCTCAAGCGCGAGGAAGAGTGCCTGGCCGCGTGCTGCGGCGCGCCGGTGATGGTGATCAACGGTCACTACCACGAGAAGCTTGACATCGCGAAAGTGGACGAGCTGCTCGACAGCTTGACCTTGGACGCCAGCAAGTGAGACGCGACCCGATGGCACACGAACAACCGCACTCACGACAACAGCTGGGCCCGGTCGGTCCTGCCCCGCAGGAGCACAACGTCGTCTATACGACGTTGCACTACGACACGCCGTGGTCGTACGAGAACTACCTCAAGACCGGCGGCTACAGTGCGCTGCGCAGGATCATCGGAGAGAAGATCGCACCGGCCGACGTGATCGAGATGGTCAAGCAGTCCGGCCTGCGCGGTCGCGGCGGCGCGGGCTTCCCGACCGGCCTGAAGTGGAGCTTCATGCCCAAGGGCCCGGGCACCAAGTACATCCTGTGCAACTCGGACGAATCCGAGCCGGGCACGGCCAAGGATCGCGACATCCTGCGCTACAACCCGCACGCGGTGATCGAGGGCATGGCGATCGCCTGCTACGCGACCGGTTCGACCGTCGCCTACAATTACCTGCGCGGCGAGTTCCACCACGAACCGTTCGAGCATCTGGAAGAGGCGACCGCAGAGGCCTATACCAACGGCTGGCTCGGCAAGAACATCCTCGGGTCCGGCATCGGCATCGACATCTTCAACGTGCTCGGCGCCGGCGCCTACATCTGCGGCGAAGAGACCGCAATGATGGAATCGCTGGAAGGCAAGAAGGGCATGCCGCGCTACAAGCCGCCGTTCCCGGCCAACTTCGGCCTGTTCGGCAAGCCGACCACGATCAACAACACCGAAACCTATGCCTCGGTGCCGGCGATCATCCGCAACGGCGCCGAGTGGTTCCTCAACCTCGGCAAGCCGAACAACGGCGGGCCGAAGGTGTTCTCGGTGTCGGGCCACGTGGCCACGCCGGGCAATTACGAGGTCCGCCTTGGCACGCCATTTTCGGAGCTTCTGCAAATGGCCGGCGGCGTGCGCAAGGGGCACAGCCTCAAGGCAGTGATCCCGGGTGGTTCGTCGATGCCAGTGCTGCCGGGCGACACGATGATGTCGCTGACGATGGACTACGACGCGATCCAGAAGGCCGGCTCCGGCCTGGGCTCGGGCGCGGTCATCGTGATGGACGAGACCGCCTGCATGGTGCGCGCCTGCCAGCGCATCGCGCGCTTCTATTACGCCGAATCCTGCGGCCAGTGCACGCCGTGCCGCGAAGGCACCGGCTGGATGTACCGCGTGATCACGCGCATCGTCGACAAGCAGGCCACGCTCGACGACCTCAACATGCTCAAGGCCGCCGCCGGCCAGATCGAGGGCCACACCATCTGCGCCTTCGGCGAAGCCGCGGCGTGGCCGGTGCAGGGCTTCCTGCGCCACTACTGGGACGAGTTCGAATACGCGATCGTTAACGGGCGTTTCCTGGTCGACGACCAGGCCGCGGGCAACGTCATCGACAGGGTGGCCGCATGAGCGCGCAGCCGGCAAATTCTAATCAAGTGCCGCCGAACGTGCCGCCCGACCATGTCTCGATCGAGATCGACGGCATCGCGATGACCGCACCGAAAGGCTCGATGATCATCCAGGCCGCCGACAAGGCCGGCATCCCGATTCCGCGCTTCTGCTACCACGACAAGCTGGCGATCGCGGCCAACTGCCGCATGTGCCTGGTCGATGTCGAGAAGATGGGCAAACCGGCGCCCGCCTGCGCCACGCCGGTGATGGACGGCATGCAGGTGCGTACGCGCAGCGACAAGGCGCTGAAGGCACAGCGCAACGTGATGGAGTTCCTGCTGATCAACCATCCGCTCGACTGCCCGATCTGCGATCAGGGCGGCGAGTGCGAATTGCAGGATCTTTCGCTCGGCTACGGCCGCTCGGTCAGCCGCTTCAGCGAGCGCAAGCGCGTCGTTGCCGACGAGGACATGGGCCCGCTGGTCGCCACCGACATGACCCGCTGCATCCAGTGCACGCGTTGCGTGCGTTTCACCGCGGAGATTGCCGGCACTTACGAACTCGGTGGCATGCAGCGCGGCGAAGACCTGCAGATCGGCACCTACGACGGCAAGCCGCTGACCACCGAACTGTCCGGCAACGTCATCGACGTGTGTCCGGTCGGCGCGCTGACCAACAAGGTGTTCCGCTTCCGCGCGCGCCCGTGGGAGCTGATCGCCAAGGAATCGCTGGGCTATCACGATGCGCTCGGCAGCAACCTGTTCCTGCATGCGCGCCGTGGCGACGTGCTACGCGCGGTGCCGCGCGACAACGAAGCCGTCAACGAATGCTGGCTGTCGGATCGCGACCGCTACTCGCATCAGGGTCTGTACGCTGACGACCGCGCCACCAAGCCTCTGGTCAAGGATGGCAGCGAATGGCGCGAGGCTTCGTGGGACGAAGCGCTGGCGAAAGCCGCGCAGATACTGCGTGACAACGGCGCCGACCAGCTCGGCATGCTGGTGCATCCGGCGACCTCGAATGAGGAGGGTGCGTTGTTGGCGCGCCTGGCGGAGGCGCTCGGCACCGGCAACCTCGATCATCGCATCGCACAGCAGGACCTGTCGGACGGCGCGATCGCGCAAGCGTTCGCCATACCATCGGCCGAGATCGAACAGGCCGACGCCATCGTCATCGTCGGCAGCAACCTGCGCTTCGAGCTGCCGCTGCTGCATGCGCGCGTGCGCAAGGCGACGTTGCGCGGCGCCAAGGTATACGTGGTCAATCCAGTTGATTTCGACTTCACCTTCGACATCGCTTCCAGGCAGATCGTCGCACCATCGCAACTCGCCTCCGCGCTCGGGACGGTGAAGCTGGATGGCGCCAGCCGCGCGGTGGTGATCGTCGGCGGCGTCGCCGAAGCCGGCTTGCATGCGAGCGCGATCCGCGCCGCCGCGCGCAATTTCGCTACTGCCAACAATGCTGCGTTGTGCCGTATCCCGCAGGGCGCGAATGCCTTGGGCTTGTCGCGTCACGGCGTACTGCCGGCGACGCGCGATGCGCAGGCGATGCTCGCCGATGCGTGCACCGCCTACGTGCTTTACGGCATCGAGCCGGGCCTGGACTTCGCCGACCAGACCGCGGCGATGAACGCGCTCGGCAACGCACAGGTGGTGGCCTTCAGCCAGTTCGCGTGCCAGTCGACGCGTGCAATTGCCGACGTGATCCTGCCGATCGGCGCGCTGCCGGAGATCGACGCCACGCTCACCAACCTCGACGGCCGCGACCAGCGCGCGGTGCCTGCCGGCAAATTGCCGGGCGAGGCGCGCGCCGGCTGGCGCGTGTTGCGCGCGCTCGGTGGCGAGCTCGATGCGGCTGGCTTCGACTTCACCGATCTTGCAGGCTTGCGCGCTGGCATGGCGCTCCGCGAAGTCAACATTGCCAATGGCAACGCCCCGCAGTCGAATGGCGGCAGTTTCGAAGTTGCGGTGTCACAGGCGATCTACCGCGGTGATGCCGTTGTGCGTCGCGCCGCTGCACTGCAGGCGCATCCGTTGACGCGCGGTGCGCGCATCGTGCTGCATCCGCAGGATGCGCTGGCGGCGGGCCTGGTGGCCGACGCGGTTGCCAAAGTCGATAACGGCACTGGCACTGCCACGTTGCCGGTTGCGATCAGCGGCAAGGTCGCGCAGGGCTGCGTCTGGATCGAATCGGGCTACGGTGCGACCGCGTCGCTGGTGGCCGCGGGCAAGGTGGAGATCCGGCGCGCATGAATCCGCTGATGGTCCTGTTCGATCCGTTCCGCGACTGGCTGTTCTCGTTCGGTGTATTCGGGATGCTGGTCTGGATCGTGCTCAAGGTGCTCGCGATCGCGGTGCCGGTGATCCTTGCGGTCGCGTTCTACGTGGTGTGGGAACGCAAGCTGATCGGCTGGATGCACGTGCGCCACGGGCCGATGTACGTCGGCATGGGCATCTTCCAGGCCTTCGCCGACGTATTCAAGCTGCTGTTCAAGGAAGTGATCCAGCCCAGCCACGCGCAGCGCACGCTGTTCATCCTCGCGCCGCTGATCACGCTGGTGCCGGCGTTCGCGGCGTGGGCGGTGGTGCCGTTCGACGCGCAGCTGGTGCTGTCGAATGCGAACGCCGGGCTGCTGTATCTGCTGGCGATGACTTCGCTCGGCATCTACGGCATCATCATCGCCGGCTGGGCCTCGAACTCGAAGTACGCGCTGCTCGGCGCCATGCGCGCGGCGGCGCAGATGGTGTCGTACGAGATTGCGATGGGCTTCGCCCTGGTCGGCGTGCTGATCGCCGCCGGCAGCCTCAATCTCTCCGACATCGTGATGGCGCAGGCCGGCAATGCCGGGCCGTTCGAATGGTTCTGGCTGCCGTTGCTGCCGCTGTTCGTGGTGTTTTTCGTGTCCGGCGTGGCCGAAACCAACCGCGCGCCGTTCGACGTGGTCGAGGGCGAGTCCGAGATCGTCGCCGGCCACATGGTCGAGTATTCCGGCGCACTGTTTGCGCTGTTCTTCCTGGCCGAATACGCCAACATGATCCTGGTCAGTTTCCTGACCTCGATCTTCTTTCTCGGTGGCTGGCTCAGCCCCCTGCACGGCATGGGCATCCCGCTGTTGTCGGTGGATGGCTGGTGGTGGCTGTTCGCCAAGGTGTTCTTCTTCGCCAGCTGCTTCATCTGGTTTCGCGCGACGTTTCCGCGCTACCGCTATGACCAGATCATGCGTCTGGGCTGGAAGGTGTTCATCCCGATCTCCATCGCCTGGATCTGCGTCACCGCGTTGATGGCGTATTACGGCGTGTTCGAGGCCGGCCGCTGATGGAGATGAAGCTGATGGGCAAGATCAAGACGTCAAACAGCGTGATGTCAAACATCGTGGGCTGGTTCAAGGGCCTGCTGCTGATCGAGCTGCTGCAGGGCATGTGGCTGACCCTGAAATACCTGTTCCGGCCGAAATACACGCTGATGTACCCGATGGAGAAGACGCCGCAGTCGCCGCGTTTCCGCGGGCTGCACGCGTTGCGCCGCTACCCGAACGGCGAGGAGCGCTGCATCGCCTGCAAGCTGTGCGAAGCGGTGTGCCCGGCGCTGGCGATCACGATCGATTCCGAACAGCGCGCCGATGGCACCCGCCGCACCACGCGTTACGACATCGACCTGTTCAAATGCATCTATTGCGGATTCTGCGAGGAGGCGTGCCCGGTCGATGCGATCGTGGAAACCCACATCCTCGAATACCACTTCGAGAATCGCGGCGAGAACATCGTGACCAAGCCGCAGTTGATGGCGATCGGCGACCGCTTCGAGGCGAAGATCGCCGAGCGTCTCGCCGCCGATGCCCCGTACCGCTGACCCCGAGGTCTGTTGAGAGCCGCATGGACTACGCCTTGCTAGCCTTTTACGCCTTCGCCGCCGCCGCCGTGATGTCCGCAGTCGCGGTGATCAGCGTGCGCAACCCGGTCCAGGCCGCGCTGTTCCTGGTGCTGACCTTCTTCACCGTGGCCTGCACCTGGATCCTTGCCGGCGCCGAATTCCTCGGCATCGTCCTGATCCTGGTCTACGTCGGCGCGGTGATGGTGCTGTTCCTGTTCGTGGTGATGATGCTCGACATCGACCTTGTGCGCATTCGCGAAGGCTATGTGCGCTATCTACCGGTGGGCTTGCTGGTGGCGGTGGTGATGCTGGCCGAGATGTGGGTGCTGATCGGCGTCAAGGCGCGGATTGCGACGCCGTTCGCAGCGAATGCGGCGATGGCCGTTGCCGCTGACGACGTGTCCAACACCACCTGGCTGGCGCGTGCGTTATTCACCGATTTCCTGCTGCCGTTCGAGGTTGCCGCGGTGATCCTGACCATCGCCGTGATCGCCGCGGTGATGCTCACGCTGCGCCGCCGCGTCGGCGCCAAGCACCAGGATCCGTCGCAGCAGGCGCGCGTGCGCGCATCCGACCGTTTCCGCATGGTGCAGATGGAAGCCACGCGAAAACCGGTCGAGCCGGCGGCGCCACCAGTCGAGGAGCCCAAGCGGTGAGCACCTTCGGAACGAGTCTGGCCCTCGGCCACTACCTCGCGCTCGGCGCGGCGCTGTTCTGCATCAGCCTCGCCGGCATCTTCCTCAATCGCAAGAACGTGATCGTGCTGTTGATGTCGATCGAGCTGATGCTGCTCGCGGTCAACATCAACTTCGTCGCGTTCTCGCGCCAGCTCGGCGACGCCGCTGGCCAGGTGTTCGTGTTCTTCATCCTGACCGTCGCCGCCGCCGAAGCTGCGATCGGCCTGGCGATTCTGGTCACCCTGTTCCGCAACCGGCGCACGATCGACGTCGCCGATATCGACACACTCAAGGGCTGAGCCGATGCCGGGCGTCGAACACGCAATCTCGAAATCGGTGCTGCTGGCGATCGTGCTGGCGCCGCTGCTGGGCGCGATCCTGGCCGGCTTGTTCGGCCGTCGCATAGGTCGCGTTGGCGCGCACAGCGTCACCATCCTCGGTGTCGCCGCCAGTTTCGCGCTGTCGGCGTACGTGCTGTGGCAACTGGTAGGGCAGGGCGCGCCGCCGTTCAACGAGAACGTCTACACATGGTTCCAGGTCGGCAACCTGCAGGCGCATGTCGGCTTCATGATCGACAAACTGACCGCGATGATGATGGTCGTGGTGACCTTCGTCTCGCTGCTGGTGCATATCTACACCATCGGCTACATGGCCGACGACCCGGGCTACCAGCGCTTCTTCAGCTACATCAGCCTGTTCACCTTCTCGATGCTGATGCTGGTGATGGCCAACAACTTCCTGCAGCTGTTTTTCGGCTGGGAAGCAGTCGGTCTGGTGTCGTACCTGCTGATCGGGTTCTGGTTCAAGCGCCCGAGCGCGATCTTCGCCAACCTCAAGGCGTTCCTGGTCAACCGCGTCGGCGACTTCGGCTTCCTGCTGGGGATCGCGGCCGTGCTGTACTGGTTCGGCACGCTCGACTACGGCACCGTGTTCGCCAATGCGCCGCTGGTGCGCGACACCACGGTGTCCATAGTCAACGGCCACGAGTGGTCGGTGGCGACATTGATCTGCATCTGCCTGTTCATCGGCGCGATGGCCAAGTCGGCGCAGGTGCCGCTGCACGTGTGGCTGCCGGATTCGATGGAAGGTCCGACCCCGATTTCGGCGCTGATCCACGCCGCGACGATGGTCACCGCCGGCATCTTCATGGTCGCGCGGATGTCGCCGCTGTTCGAGCTGTCGCCGGCGGCGCTCAACTTTGTGCTGTTCATCGGCGCCACCACCGCGTTCTGGACCGGCCTGATCGGCATCGTGCAGAACGACATCAAGCGCGTCATCGCGTACTCGACGCTGTCGCAGCTGGGCTACATGACGGTCGCACTCGGCGTCTCGGCGTACTCGGCCGCGGTCTATCACCTGATGACCCACGCGTTCTTCAAGGCGCTGCTGTTCCTCGCCGCGGGCTCGGTGATCATCGGCATGCACCACGAGCAGGACATGCGCTACATGGGCGGCCTGCGCAAGCACATGCCGATCACCTTCTGGACCAGCCTGGTCGGCACCCTGGCGCTGGTCGGCGCGCCGTTCTTCGCCGGTTTCTACTCGAAGGACACGATCATCGACGCCGCCGCCGAGCACGCCCACGAGGCGCACAACTGGGTCGCGAGCTACGGTTACTGGGCGGTACTGCTGGGTGCGTTCGTCACCGCGTTCTACAGTTTTCGCCTGCTGTACCTGACCTTTTTCGGCGAGCCGCGCTGGCACGACAAGCACGCTGCGAACTACGTGGTGCCCGAGGCCGATTCGGCCGAGCACGAGACGGCGATTGCTGACGAGCACGCGCATGGCGCCGAGGACCACCACGATCACGCCCACGAGCCGCACGAATCGCCGTGGGTGGTGACTATTCCGCTGATCCTGCTGGCGATTCCCTCGGTCGTGATCGGCTTCCTGACCATCGGCCCGATGCTGTTCGGCACCGACATGCTCGGCCATGCGAAGCAGTTGCCATTCTTCCTCGGTGCGATCGACGTGCCCGCCGCGCACGATGTGATCGGCAAGCTGGCGGAGGAATTCCACGGTCCGGTCGCGTTCGCGCTGCACGGGTTCATGGCGCCGGCATTCTGGCTGGCGTTCGCCGGCTTCGCGTTGGCCACGGTGATGTACTGGTGGAAGCCGGAACTGCACCACAAGGCGCGCAAGCTGTTCGCGTGGCCGGTGCACGTACTCGAGGACAAGTACGGCTTCGATACGCTGTGGATCGATGGCTTCGCCGGCGGTGGCGTCAAGCTCGGCCGGCTGTCACGCGCCACCGACGAGAAAGTGATCGACGGACTGTTCGTCAACGGCAGCGCCCGGGTGGTCGATTTCACTGCGGGACTGCTGCGCAAGACCCAGTCCGGTCTCCTCTACCACTATGCGTTCGCGATGATCCTCGGTCTGATCGGCTTGCTCGCCGTGATCATCCTGCTCTGGACATAAGTGATCTGGCGTTGAACCAACCCACGGAACCTATAGCGTGTCGAACATGCCGTTGCAAAGCTTGCCCATGCTGAGTGTGTTGATCTGGCTGCCGATCTTCGGTGGCGCCGCCACGCTGATGGTCGGCAACGCGCGTCCGCAAGCGGCGCGCTGGCTGGCGCTCATCGTCGCGCTGGCCACGCTGGTCGCAAGTATTTCGCTGTTCACCAGCTTCGACATGGCCAATGCCGGCATGCAGTTTGTCGAGCAGCGTATGTGGATCCCTGCCTACGACATCCAGTACCACCTCGGCGCTGATGGCATCTCGGTGGCGTTGATCGGACTGACCACGCTGACCACGGCGCTGGTGCTGATCGGCGCCTGGGGCGTGGACACGCGCGTCAGCCAGTACTACGCGACGCTGCTGATCCTCGAAGGGGTGCTGATCGGCGTGTTCGCGGCAATGGACACGATGCTGTTCTACGTGTTCTTCGAAGCCATGCTGATCCCGATGTTCATCATCATCGGCGTCTGGGGCGGTCCGCGCCGCGTCTATGCGTCGGTGAAGTTCTTCCTGTACACGTTCCTCGGCTCGGTGTTCATGCTGGTCGGGCTGATCTACCTGTACCTGAAGGGCGGCAGCTGGCAGCTCGCGGACATGACCGCGTTGCCGTTGTCGATGCCTGAGCAGACGTGGCTGTTCTTCGCTTTCCTGATCGCGTTTGCGGTCAAGGTGCCGATGTTTCCGGTGCACACCTGGTTGCCCGACGCGCACGTCGAGGCGCCGACCGGCGGTTCGGTGATCCTGGCCGCGATCATGCTCAAGATCGGCGGTTATGGTTTTCTGCGCTTCAGCCTGCCGATCGTGCCGGACGCCAGCCATACCTTCGCCTGGGTGGTGATCGCGCTGTCGCTGATTGCGGTGATCTATATCGGCCTGGTAGCGCTGGTGCAGGACGATATGAAGAAGCTGATCGCCTATTCGTCGATCTCGCACATGGGTTTCGTCACGCTCGGTACTTTCATCGCCGTCGGACTGGTGCGCGATTTCGGCAACACCGATGCCGCGCGCCTGGGCCTGCAGGGTGCAATGGTGCAGATGATCAGCCACGGCTTCATTTCCGGCGCGATGTTCTTCTGCGTCGGCGTGCTCTACGACCGCGTGCACACGCGCATGATCAAGGACTACGGTGGCGTCGCCAATGTGATGCCGTGGTTCGCGGCGTTCATGATCTTCTTTGCGATGGCGAACTCGGGCCTGCCGGGCACCAGCGGTTTCGTCGGCGAATTCATGGTGATCCTGGCCAGCTTCCAGAAGCAGCCACTACTGGCATTTGCCGCCGCCACGACCCTGATCTCCGGCGCGGCCTACACCCTGTGGCTGGCGAAGCGCGTGATCTGGGGCGAGGTCGGCAATGCCCAGGTCGCCGAACTCGAAGACATCAATCCGCGCGAATGGATCGTGCTCGGCGTGTTCGCCGTCGGCGTGCTGCTGATCGGCCTGTGGCCGAAGCCGCTGACCGACCTGATGGAGCCGTCCATCGCGCAATTGGCGAGCCAGCTCGCCGCGACCAAGCTTTGAGGATGCCGTCCGGATGACGCCGACCATGCCCACCGCCGCCGACCTGCTGCCGCTGCTGCCCGAGATCGTGCTGGTCGCCGGCGCGTTTGCGCTGCTGATGCTGGACCTGTTCCTCGACGAGCGCCGGCGTGTCGTGACCCACGTGCTGGCGATCGCGACGCTGGTGATCGTGGCTGCGCTGATCGCTGCCGGTGTGGGCGGCCATGGCACGGTGCTGAACGGCATGTTCGTGCGCGACAGCATGGCCGACGTGCTCAAGGTAGGGGTTTGCGTGTTGACCGCGCTGGCGTTGGTTTATGCCTGGTCGTTCCTGCGCGAGCGCGACCTGTACAAGGGCGAGGTGCCGGTGCTGATGCTGTTCGCGGTCGCCGGCATGATGCTGCTGATCTCGGCCGGCAGCCTGGTGATGGTGTATCTCGGGCTGGAGATGCTCGCGTTGTGCTCCTACCCGCTGGTCGCGATCGACCGCGAAAGCCCGGTGGCCTCCGAGGCAGCGATGAAGTACTTCGTACTCGGCTCATTGGCCTCCGGCATGTTGCTGTACGGCATGTCGTTGCTCTACGGCGCGACGGGCACGCTGGATCTGGCGCAGATCCACGCTGCGGCTTCGATCGCGACCAATCCGATGCTGCTGCTCACCGGTGTGGTGTTCGTGGTTGCCGGGATCGCCTTCAAGTTCGGCGCCGCGCCATTCCACATGTGGGTGCCGGACACTTACCAGGGCGCGCCGACGCCGATCACGCTGTTCATCGCCTCCGCGCCGGAGCTGGCCGCGTTTGCAATGGCATTCCGTCTGCTGGAGGTCGGCGCCGGTCCGCTCGACGAGCGCTGGCGGCTGCTGATCGCCGGACTCGCGGCGCTGTCGCTGATCGTCGGCAACCTGGTGGCGCTGATGCAGACCAACCTCAAGCGCATGCTGGCGTATTCGGCGGTATCGCACGTCGGTTTCCTGTTCCTCGGCTTCGCCGGCGGCGGCGTCTCCGGCTATGCCGCGGCGATGTTCTACGCGATCAGCTACGCGGTCATGTCGGCCGCGGCGTTCGGTGCGATCGTCGTGCTGTCAAATCGCGGCTTTGAAGCCGACCGCATCGATGACTTCAAGGGTCTGAACGCTCGCGATCCGTGGATGGCGGGCCTGGTGCTGTGCATCATGGCCTCGCTTGCCGGGGTGCCGCCGTTCCTCGGCTTCTGGGCCAAGCTCGCGGTGCTCCGGGCCGCGCTGCAGGGCGACATGCTGTGGCTGGCGATCATCGGCATCGTGTTCGCCGTGGTCGGCGCGTTCTACTACCTGCGCGTGATCAAGGTGATGTATTTCGACGAGCCGGTCGGCGCAGCGCGCCCGCCCCGCAACGACCGACCCCTGCGTATCGCCTTCGGCGTCAATGCGCTGGCGCTGCTGGTGTTCGGCATCTTCTGGAATCCGATCATGGTGTGGTGCCAGCAATCATTCGCCGGCTGACCCTCATCTGCCGAGCTGCTGGGAATCTTGCAATTGCCAGCACGAATCCGCATAATCCCGCTCCTGTTGCGGGGTGGAGCAGTCTGGCAGCTCGTCGGGCTCATAACCCGAAGGTCGCAGGTTCAAATCCTGCCCCCGCTACCAGCTCTCGCTGGCAAATAGGCTCCTCGGAGCCTTTTTTGTTTAGCGCAGAGTCGGGCTTTGTAGTCGTGCTGTTTCGACTACGCCGAAATCCAGCGGTATCGGACAAGGGGCCCATCGGGCCCCTTGTTGTTTTTGGGAATGTTGTTTTCGCAAGCTGGATCAACCAAGGCATGACCGACAAGGCAATCGAAATCGCTGCGTTGCTGGCCCCGACGGTGCAGTCGTTGGGACTGGAATTGCTTGGCGTCGAGTACCTGCCCGCGCCGGGTGGCGCACTGCTGCGTCTGTATATCGACCTGCCGATGGGTGCAGACGGTGTCGGCGTCGATGAGGGAAGCGCCACTGATGGCCGCACCCCTGATGGCAGCAGCGCTGAAATCCGCGCTGTCGGCATTGAAGACTGCGAAGCGGTCAGTCGCGAGGTTTCGGCGCAGCTCGACGTGGCCGATCCGATCAGTGCCCACTACACGCTGGAAGTTTCGTCGCCCGGCGTGGATCGGCTGTTGTTCACCGCGGCGCAGTTCATTCCGTTCACCGGCCAGATCGCGAAGGTCACGCTGAAGCTGCCGCAGGACGGTCGTCGCAGGTTGCAGGGAAAAATCATCGCGGTGCACATCGGTGAGAGCGATGCCGGTAAAAGTGGCGGCGACAGCGTCGTATTCGATGTCGATGGCAGCGAATTTGCAGTTGTATTCGAGAACATCGACAAGGCACGGCTGGTGCCGGACTGGGCGGCCCTGGGATTTGCGCCAGTAAAGAAGGATGCATCCGAGGGCGACCAGCGTCCGGGTAAAAAGAAAGCGGCCGGACGCAATGCGCGTTCCGGCAAGCAAGCCATGCCGTCAAAAAGCATGAAACCAACCAAGAAGCCGGCGGCCGACAAGCCGTCCCGTGCGGAGTAGAAAGGAATGAGCAAGGAATTGTTGCTGGTGGTGGACGCGGTCGCCAACGAGAAAGGCGTGCCGGAGTCGGTGATCCTGGAAGCGATCGAGGCCGCGCTGGCCTCTGCGGCGAAGAAGCGCTATTCCGAACAGGACGTGCTGGTGCGCGTCGCGATCGATCCCAAGGACGGCAACTACGCGACCTTCCGTCGCTGGGAAGTGGTCGCCGACGACGTGGTGATGGAATCGCCCGACCGCCAGGTCCGCCTGATGGATGCGATCGACGAGAGCGAGGGCGCCGAGGTTGGCGACTACATCGAGGAGCCGATCGAAAATCCTGATTTCGGTCGCATCGCCGCGCAAGCCGCCAAGCAAGTGATCGTGCAGCGCGTGCGCGAGGCCGAGCGCGAGCAGGTCATCGACCAGTGGAAGGACCGGGTCGGCGAGCTGGTGACCGGCATCGTCAAGCGTGCCGAGCGCGGCAACATCTTCGTCGACCTGGGCGGCAACGCCGAGGCCTTCATCGCCAAGGACAAGGGCATCCCGCGCGACGTATTGCGCGCCGGCGACCGCGTGCGCGGCTATCTGTTCGATGTGCGCCCCGAGCCGCGTGGGCCGCAGCTGTTCATCAGCCGCGCCGCACCGGAATTCATGATCGAGCTGTTCAAGCTCGAAGTGCCGGAAGTGGGCCAGGGTCTGGTCGAGATCAAGGCCTGCGCGCGTGATCCGGGCGACCGCGCCAAGATCGCCGTGCTTGCCTACGACACCCGCACCGATCCGATCGGCGCCTGCATCGGCATGCGCGGCTCGCGCGTGCAGGCGGTGTCCAACGAACTCAACGGCGAACGCGTGGACATCGTGCTGTGGTCGGACAACCCGGCGCAATTCGTGATCAACGCCATGGCGCCGGCCGAGGTGCAGTCGATCATCGTCGATGAAGAGAAGCACTCGATGGATCTCGCCGTCGCCGAAGACAAGCTCGCGCAGGCGATCGGCCGCGGTGGCCAGAACGTGCGCCTCGCCAGTCGCATGACCGGCTGGCAGCTCAACGTGATGACCCAGGACCAGGTCACCGCCAAGTCGGCGGCCGAACAGACCGCTGCGCTCGCGCTGTTCCAGGAAAAGCTCGAAGTCGACGAGGAGATCGCCGGCATCCTGGTCGCCGAAGGCTTCAGCACGGTCGAGGAAATCGCCTACGTGCCGGTCGGCGAGCTGCTCGCGGTCGAGGGCTTCGACGAGGACATCGTCGAGGAGTTGCGCGCCCGTGCACGCGATGCGCTGCTCAACGATGCGCTGGCGGTCGAGGAAGAGGTCGGCGAGCACCAGCCGGCCGACGACCTGCTGTCGCTGGAAGGCATGGACGACGAGACCGCCTTTGCACTGGCCGGCCACGGCATCCGCACCGCCGATGACCTCGGCGAACTGGGTGCCGACGAGATCGCCGCGTTCGCTATCGACGGGCTCGACGAGGCGCGCGCCGCCGCGCTGATCCTCGCCGCGCGCGCCGAGGAAATCGCGCGCCTGGAACGCGAGGGGTGAGTGATCGCGCTAGCCGATGCCCTATCGGCATCGGCTGCGATCGCGAACGCCCGGCCATGGATGGCCGGGCCGGAGATTCCGGAGCAGGTGATGTGCCGCCAAGGATGGCTTCGCTGATCCGACTGAAGTCTCCACCGCAGTAAAATTGCTTCACCATGCGCGGACTGCGGTCCGCGCCACAGGACACGGAATCCGAATGTCGCAGCAAACCACGATCCGCAAGCTGGCCGAACTGGTGAACGCACCGGTCGAGAAACTGCTGGAGCAACTGGCCGAGGCCGGGATGAGCTTCAACGGTCCCGACCAGGTCGTCACCAGCACCGAAAAGATGAAGCTGCTCGGCTTCCTACGCCGCACCCACGGCAAGGCCGACAAGCCGGCCGAGGACGCGGCTGCGCCCAAGAAGATCACGCTCAACCGCAGTCGCAAGCAGGAACTCACCGTTGGCGGCGGCAAGAACCGCGCGACGGTCGACGTGGTGGTGCGCAAGAAAGTCACCCTGGTCAAGCCGTCCGAAGCCGGTGCGCAATCGCCGCAAAACGACGAGCGCGCCGAGATCCTGCGCAAGCTGGAGGAATCCAGGCAGCGCAACCTGTCCGAACAACAGCGCCTGGCCGAAACCGACAAGCAGCGCACCGAGGAAGCAGGGCGCAAGCGCAAGGAAGCCGAACAGGCCGCGCTGGCGCTTGTCGAGGCCACGCGCGCTGCAGCGCTCCCGGCCGAGGAAGAAGGCGCGCGCAAGCCCGCCGCGCATGGCCACGGCCACCATGGCCATCCCAAGCCGGCGGCGCCACCACGGGTCGATGACAAGGCCGG
Organism: Luteimonas sp.; assembly: GCA_035543275.1. Classification (GTDB taxonomy): domain Bacteria; phylum Pseudomonadota; class Gammaproteobacteria; order Xanthomonadales; family Xanthomonadaceae; genus Cognatiluteimonas. The sequence goes on from DASZZT010000153.1 coordinate 27,585, forward strand.
CCACAAGCACAAGCCCAATCGCGGTTCGCACGCGATGGTCGCCGGTGTCGAGGACGACGACAGCGCCGCCGCGCGCTTCGCAGGCCAGCTGCACCTGAGCGCTTCCGAACGCGCGCGCCGTACTACCAGCGTGCGTGGCAAGCCCAAGCCGCGTCGTCAGGGCGACCAGTCGCGTACCGGCACCGGCACCCACACCTTCACCCGCCCGACCGCGCCGGTCGTGCGCGAAGTCGCGATCGGCGACGCGATCACCGTGGCTGACCTGGCGCAGAAGCTCGCGCTCAAGGGCGGCGACGTGGTCAAGACGCTGTTCAAGATGGGCGTGATGGCAACGATCACCCAGACCATCGATCACGACACCGCGGTGCTGGTGGTCGAGGAACTCGGTCACACCGCTGTGCACGCCGATGCCGGCGACGCGGAGAGCGAACTGCTGGCACATGTCGAGGACATGCAGGGCGACCGGTTGCCGCGGCCGCCGGTGGTCACCATCATGGGCCACGTCGACCACGGCAAGACTTCGCTGCTCGACTACATCCGCCGCACCAAGGTAGCCGCGGGTGAAGCCGGTGGCATCACCCAGCACATCGGCGCCTACCACGTCGAGACCAGCAGGGGCACGATCAGCTTCCTCGATACGCCGGGCCATTCCGCGTTCACGCAGATGCGTGCGCGCGGCGCGAAGCTCACCGATATCGTGGTGCTGGTGGTCGCCGCCGACGACGGCGTGATGCCGCAGACGATCGAGGCCGTGCAGCACGCCAAGGCGGCGAACGTACCGCTGATCGTGGCGATCAACAAGATCGACAAATCCGACGCCGACCCGCTGCGAGTCAAGAACGAGCTGCTCGCCCAGGACGTGGTCGCCGAGGACTTCGGCGGCGACACGCAGATGGTCGAGCTCTCGGCCAAGACCGGCCAGGGCGTCGACGATTTGCTCGACGCATTGCTGGTGCAGGCCGAAGTGCTCGAACTCAAGGCCGTGTACGCAGGCCGCGCCGCTGGCGTGGTGATCGAATCCGCGCTCGACAAGGGCCGCGGCCCGGTGGCGACGGTGCTGGTCCAGCAGGGCACGCTCAACAAGGGCGACTACCTGGTGTGCGGCGTCCAGTACGGCCGCGTGCGCGCGCTGTTCGACGAGACCGGCAAGCAGGTGCCCAGCGCCGGCCCGTCGATCCCGGTGCAGGTGGTCGGTCTTTCCGGCGTGCCGGATGCGGGTGACGACTTCGTTGTGGTCGAGGATGAGCGCCTGGCCAAGGACGTTGCCCAGCAGCGCGACGCCAAGCGTCGCGAGACACGCCTGGTCAGCCAGGCCGGCAACCGCATGGAAGACATCATGGCGCAGATGGGCGCCGGCGAAGGCCAGCTGAGCCTGCCGCTGATCATCAAGGCCGACGTGCAGGGTTCGGTGCAGGCATTGCGCGAAGCGCTGACCGGGTTGTCGAACGAACAGATCCGCATCAACGTGATCGGTTCGGGTGTCGGCGGCATCACCGAGTCCGATGCCCAGCTCGCAGCGACTTCGAAGGCCACGGTGATCGGCTTCAACGTCCGCGCCGACGCCTCCGCGCGCAGGGTGATCGAGAACAGCGGCGTCGACCTGCGCTACTTCTCGATCATCTACGACGTGATCGACCAGGTGAAGCAGGTTGCCTCCGGCATCCTCGGGGTCGAGATCCGCGAGGAGATCATCGGCACCGCCGAGGTCCGCGACGTGTTCCGCAGCTCCAGGTTCGGCGCGGTCGCCGGCTGCATGGTGGTCGAGGGCGTGGTCAAGCGCCACAAGCCGATCCGCGTGCTGCGCGACAGCGTGGTGGTGTTCGAGGGCGAGCTGGAATCGCTGCGCCGCTTCAAGGAGAACGTCGACGAGGTACGCAATGGCAACGAATGCGGCATCGGCGTGAAGGCCTACAACGACGTCAAGCCAGGCGACCAGATCGAGTGCTTCGAGCGCATCGAAGTGCAGCGGACGCTGTAAGCGGGCATTCCGCAGAACAACATGCCGCAGAAGAAATCCTTCCACCGCACCGACCGCGTCTCCGCCCAGCTCCGCCGCGAGCTGGGCACGCTGGTGCGCGATGCCGTGCGTGAGCATGGGTTGCCGTCGCTGAGCGTGTCCGATGTTGAGGTAACGCGCGACATGGCGCACGCGAAGGTGTTCGTCACCGCGCTCGAGCCCGAGCGCGCGAAGGAAGCGATGAAGGCGCTGAAGGCGCTGGCGCCGGAGGTGCGTTACCAGCTCGCGCATGCAGTCAAGATGCGGCACGTTCCGGAACTGCATTTCCATTACGACGAGTCGGTCGATCGCGGCGAGCGGATCGACAACCTGTTGCGCGACTTGCCGGACCTCGACAACGAGCAATCCGACGATTCCGACAAACAGGCGTAGGGCGGGTCTTGACCCGCCATCGCGAAATTCGCCGATGGTCGTGCGGAGGGTCAAGACCCGCCCTACCATTGCCACGATGACGCAACGACCACGCACAGTGTTCCGCAAGCTCGACGGCATCTTGCTGTTCGACAAGCCGCGCGGCCTGAGTTCCAACCAGGCACTGCAACGGGTGCGGCACCTGTTCCGCGCGGAGAAGGCCGGTCACACCGGCAGCCTCGACCCACTCGCCACCGGCCTGTTGCCGGTGTGCTTCGGCGAAGCCACCAAGATCGCCGGCGGCCTGCTTGGCGCACGCAAGGCCTACGACACCGTCGCGCGCCTGGGCATCGTCACCGACACCGACGACGCCGAAGGCCAGCCACTTCGCGAGCGTCCGGTACCCGATCTCACGATCGCGCAGATCGACGCCGCGCTGCAGCCCCTGACCGGCCGCATCCGCCAGCGCCCGCCGATCTATTCCGCACTCAAGCGCGGCGGCGAACCGCTGTACGCCAAGGCACGCCGTGGCGAAGCGTTCGAGGTCGAGGAACGCGAGGTCGATGTCCATGCCTTCGAGCTGCAGTCGGCCGCCGACCTGCTCGATGGCGATGCGCCGCTGCTGCGCCTGCACGTGGAGTGCGGTTCCGGCACCTACGTGCGCAGCCTGGTGCGCGACCTCGGCGAATTGCTCGGCTGCGGCGCGCACGTCGCCGAGTTGCGGCGGTTGTGGGTCGATCCCTTCCGCGAGCCGCGGATGTGGACGCTGGAGGCATTGCAGGCGCTGGCCGCGCGCGGCGAACGCAGCCTGGATGCCTGCCTGCTGCCGATCGAGACCGGCATGGCGGCGTGGCCGGTGGTGGCGGTGACGCCCGCGCAGGCGCAGCGGTTGGGGCAGGGACAAACGCTGGCAGGTGATTTCCACCCGCCGGGCGCGGTCGCGCTGTTTGACCTGGCCGGGCGAGCGCTCGGATTGGGCGAGGTCGACAATGAGGGCCGCTTGCGTCCGCAGCGCCTGTTCACATGGGCCGCGCCGCGAGACAACCGCACAGGCCAATGAATCCGCAACGCGCCGCCGCGCGCTTGGAGATTCGCCTCTGAAGAGGTCCTTGCGGGGGACATACGCACGCACCGCCCACGCCCCAGCGACGGCTAAAGCCTTGTTCGGCAAGGCCCGGCGGGCTACAATTCTCCGGCTTTACAAGCACTTTCCTTTAGCGACATCCATCCGCAAGCGGCGGGTCCGGCGGTGCGTCGGCAGTGCAACTGCCCTTAACGACGCGTTCTGCCCACCACGCATCTATCACGAGGCAACAGCATGTCCATCGACAGCGGCAAGGTCATCGAAGAACACAAGCGCGGCGACAACGATACCGGCTCCCCGGAAGTCCAGGTCGCCCTGCTCACCGCACGCATCACCCAGCTCTCCGAGCATTTCAAGATGCACAAGCAGGACCACCACAGCCGGCGCGGCCTGCTGATGATGGTCAACCGCCGCCGCAGCCTGCTCGACTACCTGCACCGCAAGGATGCCGAGCGCTACAAGACCCTGATCCAGAAACTGGGTCTGCGCCGCTAAATCGATCCGACTCCGCGGCGCAGCGATGCGCCGCGGTTTGTTTTTGAGCGTCGGAAAAGTCCGTCGCTGCGATTCCGCTTACCAGGCCGCCAGACGCGACGGCCGTCCGCAACGGGCATGGGTCCGTTCCGGTTCAACCGCACAGAAGACACTCAAGGAATTCCAACGTGGCAAAAATCACCAAGACCTTCCAGTACGGCAACCGTGAAGTCACGCTCGAGACCGGCGAAGTCGCCCGCCAGGCTGGCGGCGCGGTCATGGTCAGGGTCGACGGCACCGTGCTGCTGGTTACCGCGGTCGCCAGCAGGACCGCGCGCGAGGGGCAGGATTTCTTCCCGCTCACCGTCGACTACCAGGAGAAGTTCTACGCCGGCGGCCGCATCCCGGGTGGCTTCTTCAAGCGCGAAGGCCGCCAGACCGAGAAGGAAACGCTGATCTCGCGCCTGATCGATCGCCCGATCCGCCCGCTGTTCCCGGAAGGTTTCCGCAACGAAGTCCAGATCATCGCCACCGTGATGTCGATGAATCCGGAAGTCGATGGCGACATCCCGGCACTGCTGGGCGCGTCCGCCGCGCTGGCGCTGTCGGGCGCGCCGTTCGACGGCCCGATCGGTGCTGCCAAGGTCGGTTACAAGGACGGCCAGTACCTGCTCAACCCGACCAAGACCGAACTGGTCGATTCGAAGCTCGAACTGGTCGTCGCCGGCACCGCCGACGCGGTGCTGATGGTCGAGTCCGAGGCGCAGGAACTGTCGGAAGACGTGATGCTCGGCGCGGTGATGTTCGGCCACCAGCAGATGCAGGTCGCGATCAACGCCATCAACGAACTGGTCGCTGAAGCCGGCAAGCCGAAGTGGACCTGGTCCGCCCCGGTTGCCCACGAAGCCATGGTCGGCGCGCTCAAGACCGCCATCGGCGATCGCCTCACCCAGGCGTTTGCGGTGCGCGACAAGCTGGAGCGGAAAGACGCGATCTCGGCGCTGAAGAAGGACGTGATCGCATCGTTGGCCCCGCAGTGTGAAGCCAATGACTGGAAAGCCGCCGAGCTGTCCAAGGAATTCGGCGAGTTCGAATACCAGACCATGCGCAACTCGGTGCTCGCCAGCAAGATCCGCATCGATGGTCGCCAGCTCGATACCGTGCGCCCGATCGCATCCAGGGTCAGCATCCTGCCGCGCGTCCACGGCTCGGCGCTGTTCACCCGCGGCGAAACCCAGGCGATCGTCGCGGTCACCCTCGGCACCGCGCGCGACGGCCAGATCATCGATGCCGTCTCCGGCGAGTACAAGGATCACTTCCTGTTCCACTACAACTTCCCGCCCTACTCGGTCGGTGAAGCTGGCCGCATGATGGGCCCGAAGCGTCGCGAGATCGGCCACGGCCGCCTGGCCAAGCGCGGCGTGCTTGCGGTGATGCCGACGATGGAATCGTTCCCGTACACCATCCGCGTCGTGTCGGAGATCACCGAATCCAACGGTTCCTCGTCGATGGCTTCGGTCTGCGGCAGCTCGCTGGCGCTGATGGATGCTGGCGTGCCGATCAAGGCACCGGTCGCCGGCATCGCGATGGGCCTGGTCAAGGAAGGCGACAACTACGTGGTGCTCAGCGACATCCTCGGCGACGAGGACCACCTCGGCGACATGGACTTCAAGGTCGCCGGCACCAGCAACGGCATCTCCGCGCTGCAGATGGACATCAAGATCCAGGGCATCACCGAGGAGATCATGAAGACTGCGCTGGCGCAGGCCAAGGCCGGTCGCCTGCATATCCTCGGCGAGATGGCGCACGCGTTGACCGCGCCGCGTGGCGAGCTCAGCGAATTCGCGCCGCGCCTGATCACCATCAAGATCCACCCCGACAAGATCCGCGAAGTGATCGGCAAGGGCGGCTCGGTGATCCAGGCGATCACCAAGGAAACCGGCACCCAGATCGACATCCAGGACGACGGCACCATCACCATTGCATCGGTGAACGCGCTCGCCGGCCAGGCCGCCAAGGCGCGCATCGAGCAGATCACCTCCGACGTCGAGCCGGGCCGGATCTACGAAGGCAAGGTCGCCAAGCTGATGGACTTCGGTGCATTCGTCACCATCTCCCCGGGCAAGGACGGCCTGGTGCACGTCTCGCAGATCTCCAACGACCGCGTCGAGAAGGTCAGCGACGTACTCAAGGAAGGCGACATCGTCAAGGTCAAGGTGCTGGAAGTCGACAAGCAGGGCCGCATCCGCCTGTCGATGAAGGCGGTCCATGAAGGCGAGGGCGTGCCGGCTGCGTAAGTTGTTGCAGCATTGCTGCAGATACGAAAAAGCGGGCTTCGGCCCGCTTTTTCTTTGGCGGAAAGGCTCTGCGCCAGGAATGCTGGTTTTTTGTGCTCGTCATTCCCGCGAAGGCGGGACAAGCGAAGCGCAGATCGTCCGCAGGACGACCCGAAGGGCAAGCGCAGCGAGTAATCCAGTGCCTTTCGCGACAAACTTGAATTCGCTGGAGCCCCGACTACACGTTAAACGTCGTCGTCTTTTCATTATTTGTATCTTTCGATAATCGTATGTACAGTGTGCACACGTTTTAGAGGACATGTCATGACTACCCTTGCTGCCACCAAAGTCATCAATTTCCGCGCGCCCGCCGCCAAGCAAGCGCTGATCGACCACGCCGCCGAGGTTTCAGGCAAGAATCGAACCGAGTTCATTCTGGAAGCATCCTGCGAGAAGGCTCGGGAAGTCCTCGCCGACCAGACCCACTTCGCGGTCAGCCGCGAGACCCTGCGGCGCTTCAATCAGTTGATTGATGCGCCGCTGGCGAATACCGAAGCGCTCAAGCGATTGCTGAGCAAGCCGGCGCCGTGGGAGCGTTGATCCTTGGCGATCAGTGCTCCCAGCCCGCTGAGTGACGCGCATCGGCTGGACGACTTCCGTTGCACATCTCCCGATCTTGCCAAGTGGCTGATCGAACGCGCGCGCAAGAACCACCGGGAGGGCGCTTCCCGGTGTTTTGTCGTGTGCGATGAGCAACGCAACGTGATCGGCTACTACGCGCTGGCTGCCGGTGCCGTCTCACACGAGCTGGCGCCTGGAAGCGTGAAACGCAACATGCCCGACCCGATCCCTGTCGCGGTGCTCGGTCGTCTGGCAGTTCACCAGAACTGGGTGGGTTGTGGCATCGGCAGTGGCCTGCTCAAGGATGCGGTTCTGAGAACGCTGCAGACATCCCGGGAACTGGGCATCCGTGCCTTGCTGTGCCACGCCATCGATGAAGCGGCGAAGGACTTCTATCTGCGGCGCGGTTTTGTCGCGTCGCCGATGGACCCGCTGACGCTCATGTTGAGTCTGGCGCGGTTGGGTGATGTGCTGCGAGACGAAGTAGCGAAATAGTCCGATGCTCGATATTCAGGGGAGTCCGGCCGCATCTACGAAGGCAAGGTCGCCAAACTGATGGACATCGGTGCGTTCGTCACCGTCTCCCCGGCAAGGACGGCCTGGTGCACGTCTCGCAGATCTCCAACGACCGCGTCGAGAAGGTCAGCGACGTGCTCAAGCTTACGAACAAAGGCGAACAAAGGGGATGGGGGGAATTAAACCAACGTAGTCCAGGTTGAGCGTAGCCAACCCGGGACTCTTCGCGAAGAAACCCGGGTTACGGCCTGCGGCCTAACCCAGGCTACGAGAGCGGCTGCTTCTGGCTGATCCCAGCCGCACGCCAGTACCGATCTATCGCCGATGATCCCACCCAGCCATTGTCCAAAATGGTAAAAATGGGTATATTGTCCCCACCTCAGAGATGGAGTGGTGTCATGGCCCTGACCCTGAAGCTCGACGCAATCGAAGATCTGCCTCGCACGCCGGCTTCCGAGGTCAAAAAGCTCGGCTGGCGTGGCGTGATGAAGGCCATCAGCCGCAAGGGCAAGGTGGTCGTCACCAACCATAACGAACCCGAGGCGGTCATCCTCTCTGTGCAGGAGTACGACGCCATCGTGCAGGCGCTGCTGAAGACCGAATCGAGGAACGAATCAGCGCTCGATGCGCTTCGCCATCGTTTCGATGAGCGCCTGGTATCGCTGCAAGCGGCCGACGCGGGCGAGCGCCTGCGGTCGCTGATGCGATGCCCCGCCAAGCTCGATGGCAAGGTCAAAGTCGGGGCGAATTATTGATGACTCGCCCCGTTCTCTTTGTTCTCGCTGGTGTAAACGGCGCGGGCAAGAGTTCGATTGGAGGTCATTTGCTGGAGCGAGAAGGGTTGACCTGGTTCAACCCAGATACGTTCGCGCGCGAGCTGATGGCCCAGACCGATTGCGACCAGGGCGAAGCCAACGCGGCCGCCTGGAAGGAGGGCGTGCGTCGGCTCGACGAGGCGATTGCCCAAGGTCGCCATCATGCTTTCGAGACCACGCTGGGTGGCCGCACGGTCTCGGCCAAGATCATGGCGGCCACACGATCGCACGATGTGATGGTGTGGTTTTGTGGTTTATCGTCTCCCGAACTGCACATCGTCCGGGTGAAAGCTCGCGTCGCAGCAGGTGGGCACGACATCCCGGAGACCAAGATCCGCGAACGCTATCCAATGGCGCAGGAGAATCTGATCGCGCTCATGCCGTACCTCGCGCACTTGCAGATTTACGACAACAGCGTTGAGGTGGCTCCAGGCGAAGCAGTCCCCGATCCGGTGAGGGTCGTGGAGATGGAATCGGGCAAACTCGTATGGCCAGCGCCTGCGGATCTCGGGTCGCTGGAGAACACACCGGAATGGGCAAAGTCACTGCTTGAAGCCGCGCTCTCGATGAATGCTTAGCCCGCACAAGAAGGGCTACTTCGTCACGGCCGCCGGGGAAGGAAATAAGGGAAATAAGGGGCCAGAGTGAATTATCGCTTCAATCGAATATTCACTCCGGCCCCTTATTGATGTCGAGCCAAAGCGGACGTTGGCCAAACGCCCATTTCCGACGCGAAGCCAATGCGCATACTGCTCAAAACGCTCTCATGGGCTCTTTCAGAAGCTCGATCTCGTCCGGTGTCGAGAGGCGGTTGAGGACTGCATTGCGGTGCGGAAACCGGCCGAATCGATCGATGATGATCTTGTGCGCGATGGCGTCGTGCGTCCACTCCTCATTACCCAGAGTCTTGATCAGATCGAGCGAAAGCGCCTGATCCTCGTGATCCTCGCTATGCTCGAAGGGAAGGTAAAGAAATCGCCGTTCCTGCTTGGTCATGGCTGTGTCGAAACCCTGCTCGATGGCAGCCCTGGAAATTTGGCGTGCGACCGGATCGGCCGCATAGGCACGTGGGTCGCCCCTGAACAGGTTGCGCGAAAACTGATCCAAAACGATCACCACAGCGAGCATCGAGCGAGGCGCTGTGGCACCGAGCCCGTTTTCCGTCACGAGACGTTCGTGAAGTGCGAGGAAGCGATCGCGGATCCGTGCGTCGACATCATCGTTCTTTGCGAACCAATGCGTTTCCGACAGTTCCTCGAACCAGAAGCGGAGGACGTCGCCGACCCACGCCGGCTCGACATTCGCGATCGCCATCATCAATCCGGCAGGCCGGCCAGCAGCAACGCCTCGGCCAGATGTGCGGCATCGGCCGGGTTCCTGAAGGGCTTCTTCGTCATGAAGTGACTGGTCGAAAAGTCGGGCTTCAAGACCATGCATTCCGCTGCGTTGAGGCGGGCCTGCTCCGCATGTCCCATCAGCGCATGGCAGGCGGCCTTGTGGGCGATGATGCGGTATTGCCGCGCGCGCAAGTGGTCGAACATCGCCAGCGCCTCGTCGTAGCGATGCAGGAGCAAGTACGCCAGGCCGTATTCACGCCAGTACCAGGGCGGATCGAAATAGGGGTCGATTTCCCTGGCGCGTTTGAACCACGTCAGTGCCTCTTCCGACTGGCCGGCGTAGATCAGCATCATCCCCGTGTCAGCCATGTTCCATTGGTTGGTTGGATTGAGCTCGACCGCGCGCCGCACGTGTTGCACCGAGAGATCGAACTGTCGCTGCAGATGGCAGACCTGGGCGAGGATGGAATGGCAGGTGCTCTCGTTGCCATCCAGTTCGACGGCCCGCGTCGCCAGGACACGAGCCTCCTCCAACTTGGCGTCCG
>DASZZT010000154.1:0-5586 GCA_035543275.1 Luteimonas sp.
ACACCGCGTGCTGGCCAGTGCCGCTGCCGATCTCGAGCACGTGCTGCCGATCGGCGAAGTGCTCGCGCAGCACCGCGAGGATCGGTTCGCGGTTGCGGTCGCAGGAAATGGAATACGGCTTGTCTGTCGTCATCGGAAGCAGCAGCCGTGCTCAGTCCAGCGCGCGCACGTAGATGGTCTTGCTGCCACTGCCGGCGCCGCCGCGTTCCTCGATCGCGAAATGCCGCGGATGGTGTTTCACCAGGTCGCTCAACTTCTTGTGGCCGTACAAACGCGGATCGAAGTCGGGGCGGATCTTGGTCAGGTATGTGCCCACCGCGCCGAGGTGCGCCCAGCCCTGCTCGTCGGAGGCTTCCTCGATCGCGCGGCGCAGCAGTTCCAGCGGCAGCGGCAACGCCGCGGGTCTGGTCATCACGGCGGGCGTGGCGTTGGCCGCCGCCGACACAACATCGATCGTCGGCTTCGTGTCTTGCGCGCGCGGAACCACTTTCGCCGGTGCCTTCGCCGGCCTGGCGCTGCGCGGCTTCGCCGCCATAACCGGCGCGACCTCCGCGCGCAGCACCTCGGTGTAGATGAACTTGTCGCAGGCCTGCACGAACGCGTCCGGCGTCTTGCGCTCGCCGAAGCCGTACACGGTCAGGCCCTCCTCGCGCATGCGCTGCGCCAGCCGCGTGAAGTCGCTGTCGCTCGACACCAGGCACATGCCGTCGAAGCGCCCGGTGTACATCAGGTCCATCGCGTCGATGATCAGCGAACTGTCGGTCGCGTTCTTGCCGCTGGTGTACGCGAACTGCTGCACCGGGCTGATCGAAAACTTCAGCAGCGCGCTCTTCCATTGCGTCAGCCGCGTCGACGTGAAGTCGCCGTAGATGCGCTTGACGCTGGCCACACCGTACTTCGCCACCTCGGCCAGCAGACCTTCGATCACCGACGGCTGCGCATTGTCGGCATCGATCAGCACTGCGAGCCGGCGTTGTTCGTCATCGCCGTCGGGCTTACCGTTGCTCCTGGATTTCATTGTGCTGCTCCTGTCGAAGGTCGACGCCTGTGCATGTGTGGAATTGTGCGCGCTGCGGCGTCCACCGCGCTTTGCCTAGACCGGGCGCGCCAGCCCGGCAGAGATCAGATCCATCGCCACCGCTTCGGCCGCCCTGATGCCATCGACCGCGGCCGAGAGGATGCCGCCGGCATAGCCCGCGCCTTCGCCGGCCGGGAACAACCCGCGCGTGTTGAGGCTGTGGCCATCATTGCCGCGGGTGATGCGCAGCGGCGACGAGGTGCGCGTCTCCACGCCGGTCAGCAGCGCGTCGTGCATTGCGAAGCCGCGAAGCTGCTTGTCGAACGCCGGTAGCGCCTCGCGGATTGCGGCGATGGCGTAGTCGGGCAATGATTGCCCGAGATCACCCAGCCGAACACCCGGCGTGTACGACGGCAGCACCGATCCGAACGCGTGCGACGCGCGACCATCGATGAAGTCGCCGACCAGTTGCCCCGGAGCCTCGTACTCACCACCGCCGAGCTCGAACGCGCGTTCTTCCCAATGCCGTTGCAGCGCAATGCCGGCGAGTGGGCCTTCCACATACGCCGCGTAATCCGCCGGCGTGATCCCGCATACGATCGCCGCGTTGGCGTTGCGCTCGTTGCGCGAGTACTGGCTCATGCCGTTGGTGACCACGCGCCCGGGCTCGCTCGCGGCCGCGACCACGGTGCCGCCCGGGCACATGCAGAAGCTGTAGACCGAGCGCCCGTTGCGACCGTGATGCACCAGCTTGTAGTCGGCCGCGCCGAGCAGCGGATGCCCGGCCTGCGACCCGAAGCGCGCCTGGTCGATCAGCGATTGTGGGTGTTCGATGCGGAAGCCGATCGAGAATGGCTTCGCTTCGAGAAACACACCGCGCGCGTGCAGCATCGCGAAGGTGTCGCGCGCGCTGTGGCCGAGCGCCATCACCACGTGGTCCGCACGCAGTTGCTCGCCGCTTGCCAAGGTCACGCCGCGCACGTGCCGCGTGCCGGCCGCATCGGTTTCGACCAGCACGTCATCGACGCGACTTGAGAAGCGGATCTCGCCGCCGAGCGACTCGATCGTCGCGCGCATGCTCTCGACCATCGTCACCAGTCGGAACGTGCCGATGTGCGGTTTGCTGACGTAGAGGATCTCGTCGGGCGCGCCGGCCGTGACGAACTCGGTGAGCACCTTGCGGCCGTGGTGGTGCTTGTCGCTGATCTGGCTGTACAGCTTGCCGTCGGAAAACGTGCCGGCGCCGCCCTCGCCGAACTGCACGTTCGACTCCGGATTGAGGATCTTCTTGCGCCACAACCCGAACGTATCGACCGTGCGCTCGCGCACCGCCTTGCCGCGCTCCAGGATGATCGGGCGGAAGCCCATCTGCGCCAGCACCAGCCCCGCGAACAAGCCGCAGGGGCCGGTGCCGATCACGAGTGGTCGCAGCGGCAGTTTGGCGGGTGCCTTGGCGACGAACTTGTACGTGGTGTCCGGTGTTTGCACGACCTTGTTCGAAGCCGCGTTGCCGCTGTCGACGTGCAATCGCTGCAGGATGTCCGCCTCGCGCGGCGTCTCCACGTCCAGCGAATAGATCAGCACGATCGCGCCACGCTTGCGCGCGTCGTAGCTGCGCTTGGCGACGGTGTAGCCGGTCAGCTCTTCAGCAACGATGCCAAGACGCGCCAGGATCACGTCGGTGAGCGCGGACTCGGCGTGGTCCAGCGGCAGCTTGATGTCGGTGAGTCGGAGCATCAGGCCGCTCGGATGGGTGCTGAGGGGGTGGCACAGAGTACGTCCGGATGAATGAGACAGCGATTTTATCGACTATAGGCATTAATAATGTTGACTATAAATAGCTCACAGATCCGATCCGGTCCTGCAGGCCGCGCAGGCACGCGCGACGCGTCTGGGCACGCGAGACCGCGACTTGTGGGAGCAGGACTGATGCAGGGCGCCGCCGGCGATCTGTTCGCGCCCGTGGACGACGGCGCCACGCCTCTCGACCCGGACGAGTGCGCTGGACTGATTCCGGACTGGATCACGACCCGCTCCGATCTGAACGTCGCGGAGCAGGCCAATATCGAAAAGGGCTTGCGCTGGGCGCGACGCATGCGCGTCCGCGGCGATGTCCTCGTTGATCGCGGGCGAGGTCCGGGCGGCAGGCAGCCGATCACGCGACTGGCATTCACCTCATAGCCCCCACTGAAGCCCCACAGGGGCAACGCGGGCGCGCGGCCAAGCCCATCACGGGTGTGGCCGGAGCGGGTCGGCACGAAGGCTGGCAACGACTCGCTCGTCGGCGACCCCTTCAGGTAACGGGCGATGACCCACAGGGCCATTCGCGCTTTCTTATGACGACCTGTACCTGTCGCTTAGGAAAATTTATTGCCATTATTTTTCCTTCAGCTGCACGGACAGAGCAACCGCATCGCGCTTCAAACGGGTTCAAAGACGCTGGTGTTCGCTCAGGCGCGACTGGCTGTTATCCGGTCGGGCGCTTGATTTGGGTGTTGGATTCGGCCGCGGTCAGACGCGTTTCGATCCATCTCGCCCGACGTTCCAGGGTCGCGGCGAAACTGTCAGCAAACCGGTCGGAGCCGATGTGCTGCACGTCGGCCAGCACTTGGGGAAGCCGTTGGATCGTTCTGCTCGCCAAGTCGATGGCGCGCTTGCGCAGTTGCGTGATGTTCAAGCCGACGGTCTCGCAAAGGCCCTGCCAGTGGCGCGCGATCACCCACTCCGGTCGGTGCTCGCCGCCGATGCCCATCGCCATCTTTTGCGATAGCTGCGGCCAATGGGCCAGCGATAGCAGGTCGTAGGCGGGTGCAAGGCGCAGGCTGCCGTCCACGCCGTAGAGCATCGACACATTCTTGCCGTGCGCGTCGGCGTTGCCGATCAGGAAGTTGTAGAGCAGCCAGTCCACCAGCTTGAGGCGGTCGAGTGCGGGCATGGCGCTGAGCCGGTCGATCTGCGCGAACACGTCGACAAAGCCGGGGCCGCCGTCGGTCTCGTACTTCTGGTCCGGCAGCACGCCCGTGAGCTGGCAGAAGTCGAGTTGGTGCAGGCGCTGGACGTGCTGGCCCTGCACGATGCGGTCGTAACGCTCGATCAACATGACCGGCTCGGGGCCGGTCAGCACCTGCACCTCGGGTGCGTCGAGGCCCGCCGCCTGCGCCAGGCGCAGGCAGACGACTTCGTTCAGGACGGAGTCCTGGAACAGCGCATCCGGCTGCAGTGCGGGCTTGAGGATGTGGGTCGACGGCGCGCCCTGCGCCGGCAGGAACAGCTGACCGTCGGCATAGCGGACCGGGATCTTGTTCTGCGCGCCCGCCAGCGACAAACGCAACTCGCCGTGACTTTGCAGCAGTGGCACGTTGTTGCGGAGGCTGGCCAGGTCCGCTGCCAACTGCGCGCTCGAATACGTTTGGTACCGCTGTTTGCTGTGGACAGCGTTGTCAGGCTCCGTGTCCGGCACCAATTCGAACGCGCCTGCGCATTCGCGGCCGAAGGCTTCCAGCATCCGGAACACGTTGCCGCGTGGCAGGCGTCGCAACTGGCACAGGGTGTCGAGCACGTTGCCTTCGGGCAGCAGATTGGCGAAGAAGAACAGGACCTCCTCGCCCACATACGGGGCCTCTGCCAGCGGCATACGCGGCGACAGCGGGAACGCGTGCGGCGCGCCCAGCCAAGCCGGGGCGTAGGCGAACCGCAGCTCGCGGCCCTCGGCCGACAGCGTGCCCACCGATTGAGCCGCATGGCGGACCCGCAGCATCACCCGCGCTCCTTGGGACCCAGGGTCAGGCCCAGCCCCTTCAGCACCTGCAGTGCGTTGCCCAGCGAGACGCCACCGCGCCCATTTTCCAGCGCAATGATGGTGTCGCGACTGGTGCCGGTCACCAGCGACAGCTGGGCCTGGGTCAGCCCCATATCCACGCGGGCCTGCCGGACCGCCTGTCCCAACTCAAGCAGGTCCGGCTGGCTACCCTGCGTGGCGTGGCGGCGCGGACTTGAAGAAAAGTTGGTGTTGTCCGACTTTTTCATTATTTTTGCTCCATTGTGGAATATGTCGGAAATAACCGACTTACCACGAAATTAGTCAAATAGAGGCCTGAAGTCGGCAATTGTCAACCTTTCCATTCGGTGAGACGTTTTCTTCTGCGATAGCCCGAAGGCGGTGAAGCACGATCAGCCTGCGGCTCCGATCGCCTCACCCCAGCCCTCTCCCCGCGCCGGGGAGAGGTAGCAGTTGCGCTGATCTCCTACGGCCTCCTTCAATGCGGCGGCCTGCGTTAACGCTGCGGACACGGAGTGCTGCCGATGCTGGACGTCCCTTTCCGTGGAGTAGCGCCATGTCCCGCATTGCATTGCCTTTCGCCGCCGCGCTGAGCCTGTCCCTGTCCGCCTGCGCGCCGATGCCGCCGGCCGACGAGCCAATGTCCGGCGAGCCGGGCGCGAGTGAACCCGATCAGAAGTGCGATGCCGCGGCGGCGCGCGGTGCGATCGGCAAGACTGCGACCGCGGACGTGGTCGAGCAGGCACGGATCGATGCCGGCGCCGAACGCGTGCGCACGCTCAAGCCCGGG